>JBLMVT010000531.1:0-11242 GCA_050256835.1 Betaproteobacteria bacterium
AACTCTACGAGTTGCCCACCGCGCCGCCCTTCGACCACATGCCCACAGCTTCCCACGACCACGTTCACTGACCCCCTGAAGTCAAGATACAAGGAGACACCGATGCACCCATTCTTCAGACTCGCTCCGCTGGCCGCGCTGTGCGCCGCCGCGCCGGCGCTCGCCACCAACGGTTACTTCGAGCACGGCTACGGCATGAAGGCCAAGGGCATGGGCGGCGCCGCCACCGCCGTGGCCGACGACGCCTTCGGCGGCGCCAACAACCCGGCCAACATGGTGTGGGTCGGTTCGCGCATCGACGTCGGCGGCGACGTGTTCATGCCCGACCGCGACGCCGAGCGCAGCGGCGCCGGCATCCCGTCGCTCAACGGCAAGGTCGAGAGCGGGCGCAAGACCTTCCTGCTGCCCGAGTTCGGCATCGTGCGCCCGGTGCGCAGCGACCTGGCCTGGGGCGTGACGGTCTACGGCAACGGCGGCATGAACACCTCGTACCCGCAGGGCAATTTCAATTGCGGCGCCGGCCCGGCCAACATGCTGTGCGGCAGCGGCGGGCTCGGCGTCGACTTGATGCAATTGATCGTCGCGCCCACGCTGGCCTACAAGCTGAGCGAGCGCCATTCGGTCGGCGTGTCGCTGCTGCTCGGCTACCAGCGCTTCGAGGCCCGCGGCCTGCAGGCATTCGACAACGCGCCCGGTTTCCCTCCGTTCACCGGCGCGCCGGGCAGCGTCACCAACCGCGACCACGACAGCTCGACCGGCGTGGGCCTGCGCGTGGGCTGGTTCGGCCGGCTGAACGACATGGTCAGCCTCGGCGCCGCCTATTCGCCCAAGATGAGCATGGGCCGGTTCGACAAGTACAAGGGCCTGTTCGCCGGCGACGGCGGCTTCGACATCCCGTCCAACTACAGCATCGGCATCGCCGTCACGCCGCTGCCGGCGTGGACCTTCGCGCTCGACGTGCAGCGTATCAATTACGGCGAGATTCCCTCGGTCGGCGACCCCAGCACGGTGCAGGCGCCGCTGGGCAGCGCCAACGGCCCGGGCTTCGGCTGGCGCGACATCGACGTCGTCAAGCTCGGTGCGGTGTGGCGCATGTCCGACCGATGGACGCTGCGCGCCGGCTACAACCGTGGAGGCAACCCGATCGCGCCGGCCGACGTGACCTTCAACATCCTCGCGCCGGGCGTGATGAAGGACCACTACACGCTCGGCTTCACCGTCACGCCGTCGCAGGCCGGCGAATTCACGATGTCCCTGATGGTTGCGCCGCGTCAAAGCGTCAGCGGCCCGTCGCTGTTCAATCCGTTGATGCAGAACGCTGCCGGCAACGAGACGATCGGCATGCGCGAGGTCTCGGTCGGTGCGGCGTGGGGCTGGAAGTTCTGACGGCGGCGGCCGTCGACGCGAATCCACTGGGAGACGGGCATGGCCCACATCGTGATCATGGGCGCGGGGATCGGTGGCATGCCCGCAGCCTACGAACTGCGTGCCAAGCTGCCGCGCGAACACCGGATCACGGTCGTCAATCCGACCGACTACTTCCAGTTCGTGCCTTCGAACCCGTGGGTGGCAGTCGGCTGGCGCGACCGCGCCTCGGTGACGCTGCCGATCGCGCCCTACCTCCGGAAGAAGGGCATCGACTTCGTGGCGAAGGCCGTCACCGCGATCGACGCGCCGGCCAACCGCGTCACGCTCGAGGGCGGCGACACGCTCGACTACGACTACCTCGTCATCACCACCGGGCCGAAGCTGTCCTTCGACGAAGTGCCGGGTGCCGGCCCGAACGGCGGCCACACGCATTCGATCTGCACCGTCACGCATGCCGAGGCGTTCCACAAGGAGTACCAGACCTTCCTGCAGGCGCCCGGCCCGGTGGTGATCGGCGCGATGCCGGGCGCCAGCTGCTTCGGCCCGGCCTACGAGTTCGCCCTCATCCTCGATGCCGACCTGCGCAAGCGCAAGCTGCGCCACAAGGTGCCGATCACCTTCGTCACCGCCGAGCCCTACATCGGCCACCTCGGGCTGGGCGGCGTCGGCGACTCGAAGGCGATGCTCGAGTCCGAGCTGCGCGGCCACGACATGAAGTGGATCACCAACGCCAGGACGACCAAGGTGGAACCGGGCAAGCTGTTCACCACCGAGGTCGACGCCAACGGCGCGGTCGTCAGGGAGCACGAGCTGCCGTTCAAGATGGCCATGATGTTGCCGGCGTTCAAGGGCGTCGACCCGGTCGCCGCGGTGCCCGGCCTGTGCAACCCGCGCGGCTTCGTGCTGATCGACGAGAACCAGCGCAGCAAGGCGTTCCGCAACATCTTCTCGGCCGGCGTGTGCGTCGCCATCCCGCCCGTCGAGGTCACGCCGGTGCCGTCGGGTGCGCCGAAGACGGGCTACATGATCGAAACGATGGTCACCGCGATCGTGCAGAACATCGCCGCCGAGCTGGCCGGCCAGCCCGCCACCGCCAAGGCGACGTGGAACGCGATCTGTTTGGCCGACATGGGCGACACCGGCGCCGCCTTCGTCGCGCTGCCGCAGATCCCGCCGCGCAACGTCAACTGGTTCAAGAAGGGCAAGTGGGTCCACCTGGCGAAGATCGCCTTCGAGAAGTACTTCCTGAGCAAGATGAAGTCCGGCAACCCCGAGCCGGTGTACGAGAAGTACGTGCTGAAGGCGCTGGGGATCGTGCGGCTGGCCGAGCGCTGACCGGCCGCGCGCTGCCGCTGACCGGCTGACACGGCCCCGCGGCCGACGCTCACCGGTCCCAGGTGTACTCGGCGAACACCTGCCCCCAGTGCCGCGTCTCGGCGCCGGCACGCCAGGCATGCAGCGAGAGGCCGACGCGCAGGTCGCGGCGCAGCGCGATGCGCAGCGCGACGTCGCCGCCTTCGAGCGTGTCGCCGGCGACGAAGCGCTGCGATTCCGGCAGCGCGCGTCCGTGGTGCAGGGCGAGCAGGCCGCTGAAGCGTCCGTCGTCGAGCAGCAGGCCCAGGCTCGCCAGCCGTGAATCGCCGCCGATCGGATGGCCGAGCGGCTCGTTCCGGTTCGTGTAGCCTCCCTGGTAGATGTGGTGCGTGTAGGCCAGGCCGTGTGCGCTACCGGCCTGCGTCTGCACGAACTCGGCGATGGCGCGCAGCGACAGCGCGCCGAGGCGCACGCCCGCGTCGGCGCCGACCAGCGGCATGCGCCGCGTCGGCACGTACTTTCCCTTGTCCTCGGCTGTCAGCTGCAGGTAGACGCCGAGATCGGCGCCGCGCCAACGGTGCGCATAGCGCGCATCGAAGGCGCCTTCCTCGTTGCCGGGTTCGTTGTCGGTGGTCACGCCGGCGCGGCCCACGGTGTCGCTGCTCACCAGCGCACGCAGCAGGGTGCGCAGGCTCTCGTCGCGACCGCGCCCGCCGACCTGCATCGTGCGCGAGAGCGCCAGCGTCCACGCAGGCGTCGGCCGCCATTCGAGCCGCATGCCGATCAGCCACGGGTGCTCGTACGTCTGCGCGCCGCGCAGCCTGCCGGCGAAGAAGTCGCCGCGCCAGTGGGCGTCCGCCGCCTCGCCGAAGCGCCAGCCGCCGGCGGCCACGGGCGCCGCCGCCGCATCGAGGATGGTGCTGCCGAACCAGCCCGGCCCCCAGTGGCGCGATTCGTTGGACACGTAGGCCGTGCCGGGGCCGAGCGGCAGCGCGATCTCGCTGCCGACGAAATGCCAGCGGTCGTCGCGCTCGCTGTATTCGGCGCCCAGCCGCACGGTGGCGGCGAGCCGGTTCTCCTCGGGCGCGAGCAGTGTCTGCTCGACGGCGACGCCGGCGTCGAGCGGCAGGTCGGGCCCGACGAGCGGAGCCGAGGTGAACGGCCGCGCCGGGTCGCCCTCGAACGGGACGCGCGCAAACGGGGCGCGGCCGAGCTGGACCGCCATCCGCCCGCGCCGGGGCGCCGTCGTCGGGAGTGGACTGCCCTGGTCGATCGCAACCAGCTCGCGGTGGCGCTCGAGCATCTGGTCGACCGACAGGCCGGCCCGCGAGGCCGCAGGCAGCAGCCCGACGACGCCCACCAGGCATGCAGCGAGCGCGCGAGGTCTCGTCGGTCGCATGAGCGCGCGCGGGGCCATTCCGGGTCCCGCGCCCCGGCCAGGGCCGCACGCGCCGATCGTGCCGCGGACGGTGCGGGGGAAGGAGGCCGGGTCGTGCGCAGCGCGTCGAGCAGCTTGTGGCATGCGGCCTTCACCCTCCCTCGGGTGTCGTCCGATGGCCTGCCCGGCAGGACTCGAACCTGCGACCTGCTGCTTAGAAGGCAGCTGCTCTATCCGGCTGAGCTACGGGCAGCGCGAGCTTCAGTGTAGCCAGCGCACCACGCCCTGCGCCGCGGCGGCGCAGCGCGTTTCGCCACCCGGGCAAATCCGGATCAGCCGGCGCTTGCGCTTCGCCCCGCGAGCGCCGAAGCTTCGCGCCGAGGTTACCGACGGGTAACGTGCGGCGCGGGCGGCACGCCACGCGCCACGGTCGGAACCCGCGAGGAGACAAGGCTTGGCACGCACCAGCGCCAGTGTGGCGCCGTCGCCGTGGACGCATGCGCCCGCGAGCGGCGCGCGCGATCTCGCCGCCGTCAAGCGCGCCGCCGTGCTGCGTGCGGCGGCGCAGCTGTTCAACGAGAACGGCTACCACGCGACCTCGCTCGACATGGTCGCCGAGCGGCTGTCGGTGACCAAGCCGACGCTGTACTACTACGTGCGCAGCAAGGAGGAGATCCTGTCCGAGTGCGTGCGCCTCGGGCTCGAGCTGCTGCGCGCGGCGATCGCCCGTGCGGCCGACAGCGGCGGCAGCGCGCTCGACAAGCTCGAGGCGGCGATGCGCCAGTACGCGCTGATCGTCACGATGGACTTCGGCATGTGCCTGATCCGCGTCGGCGAGGATCCGCTCACCCCCGACAGCCGCCGTAGGCTGCGCCGGCTGAAGGGCGAGATCGACCACGAGTTCCGTTCGCTGATCGCGCAAGGCGTCGCCGAAGGGTCGCTCGCGCCGTGCAATCCCAAGCTGGCGGCGTTCACGCTGGCCGGCGCGTTGAGCTGGATCGCGCGCTGGTACGACGCGGCCGGCCCGTGGACGGCCGAGGAGGTGGCCCGTCACAGCATCGCCATCCTGATGCACGGCCTGTCGCCGCGGCCGCCGGCCCGGGCGCGGGCGATGCGGCGCAAGGCGGAGTCGCCCGCATGAGCGGCGCGCCCGTCACCCTGCGTCACGAAGGCGCACTCGCCTGGCTGATGCTGGACCGCCCGGCGGCGCTGAACGCGCTCGACGTCGCCACCGCCGTCGCGCTCGACGCTGCGCTGGCGGAGGTTGCTCGCGATCCCGGCCTGCGCGCGCTGGTGCTGCACGGCGCCGGCCGCGCCTTCTGCGCCGGCGGCGACCTGCACGCGATGCGTGCCGACCCGCTGCCGGTGGCGCGCGCTCTGATCGAGCCGCTGCACGCCGCGCTGCGCCGCCTCGACGCGCTGCCGGTGCCGGTGCTGGCGAGCGTGCACGGCCAGGTCGCCGGTGCCGGCATGAGCCTGATGCTCGCCTGCGACCTGGCGATCGCGGCCGACGACTGCGTCTTCAACCTCGCCTACGCGAAGGTCGGCGCCAGCTGCGACGGCTCGGCCTCGTGGCACCTGCCGCGCGTCGTCGGGCTGCGCCGCGCGCTCGAGATCGCGCTGCTCGGCGAGAGCCTCGACGCCGCCGAGGCGCTGCGCCTGGGGCTGGTCAACCGCATCGTCCCGGCCGCGACGCTGGCCGATGCGACCGGGCAGCTGGCCCGGCGGCTGGCGGAAGGGCCGACGCGCGCGCTGGGCGAGATGCGCCGCCTGCTGCGCGACTCGCCGCAGCGATCGCTCGATGCGCAGCTCGACGCCGAGCACGACGCCTTCCTGCGCTGCGCCGCGACGGCGGACTTCCGCGCCGCGCTCGACGCCTTCGCCGCCAGGAAGCCGCCGCGCTTCGCAGGCCGCTGACCGAAGGAGAGAGACGTTGCGCCCCGCCCTGCCCCGCCTGAGCCAGCAGACGATCGTCTTCGCGATCTTCGTGCTGCTGTTCGCCGGCTTCTCGATCTTCCTGCCCGGCTTTCGCCACGCCGACAACATGCTCGGCCTGCTGCAAAACGTCGCCATCCTCGGCATCCTCGGCCTGGGCATGGCGGTCGTCGTGATCGGCCGCGGCATCGACATCTCGATGGTCGCGGTGCTGGCCGTGCCCGCGGGGCTGGTGCTGCAGTTGGTGCAGGACGGGCACGGCCTGGCGTTCGCCTTCGCCGCGGCGCTGGCGCTGGCGCTCGCCTTCGGCCTCCTCAACGGCTGGCTCATCGCCTATGCCGAGGTGCCGTCGCTGTTCACCACGCTGGCCTCGGGCCTGTTCCTCGCCGGACTCGGCCAGGTGGCGTTCTTCCGCCTCGACATCGTGCAATGGAGCGCGCCGCTCGATGCCTTCGGCTGGATCGGCCGCGGCCGGCTGGCCGGCATCCCGATGCCGGTGGTGATGTTCGGCGTGGTCGCCGTGCTGGTCGCCTTCTTCCTGCGCAGGACGCGCCTGGGCGCCTTCGTCTACGCGGTCGGCGACAACCCGTTCGGCGCGCGCACCACCGGCATCCCGACCCGCCCGGTGATCGTGCTGCAGTACGTGCTGGCGGCGCTGATCGGCATGGTCGCCGGGCTGGTGATGGCAGCCTCGGTCAACAGCATGCCGACGCGCATCTACAACTCGACGCTGATCTACGACGTGATCCTGGTCGTCGTGCTCGGCGGCATCGGGCTGTCGGGCGGCCGCGGCGGCGTGGCCAACGTCGTCATCGGCACGCTGCTGATCGGCACGCTGCTCAACGGCATGACCATCCTCGACGTGTCGTACTCGGCACAGAACCTGGTCAAGGGCGTGGTGCTGCTGAGCGCGATCCTGCTCGACTCGTTCGTCAATCCGCGCAACGAGGAAACGGCGCAGCAGGGCGACATCTGACTTCGACCACGGCGGCTGGGTTGCCGGGCCGCCCGCTCATTCCACCGAGGCAACGACAGGAGACAAGCCATGACGACACGACACTGCTGGAAGCAAGCCCTGGTCGGCGCCGCGCTGGCGGCCGGCACGCTCGCCGGCGCCTACGCGCAGGGCAAGGGCATCGACGAGCCGTTCCGCGACGCCTACCGCAAGACGATGGCGGGCAAGACCGTCGCCTACGTCCCGGTGGCGCTCGGCTTCGACCTCGCGCAGGGCTGGCTCGCCGGGCTGAAGAAGGAGCTCGAGCCGCTGGGCATCAAGATCGTCGTGCGCGACCCGAACTGGAACACCAACGCCGGCGCGCAGGCGCTGACCACGCTGATCAGCGAGAAGCCCGACGTCATCGTCGTCCACAACCCCGACGTGCAGACCTACGCCAAGCTGCTGCAGCGCGCCGAGGCGCAGGGCATCCAGATCGTGCAGATCAACATGCGCTCGGCGTATCCGTCGGTGGTCTACGTCGGCGCCGACTGGGTCGAGATCGGCGAGAAGGCGACCGGTGCCGTCGCCGACGCGTGCAAGGGCAAGTCCAACAAGATCGCCATCGTGCAGGGCGCGCTGTCGGCGGCGGCCAGCGCCTACCAGCTCAAGGGCGTGGAGAACGCGCTGGCGAAGAACCCGCAGCTCAAGGTCGTATCGAGCCAGGCCGCCGACTGGGACGCCGCCAAGGCCAAGGGCATCGTGCAGACGGTGCTCAAGCAGCACCCTGACCTGTGGGGCATCGTCGGCTTCTGGGACGGCATGGACTCGGGCACGGCCGCCGCGGTGAAGGAGGCCGGGCTGACCGGCAAGGTGTTCGTCGCCACCTCCGGCGGCGGCGAGCAGAAGGGCGCCTGCGACCAGGTCAAGAGCGGCGCCTTCGACCTCGACATCAGCTACGACGTGCCGACGCAGGCCAGCAACATGGCCGCCGAGATCAAGTGGCTGCTGCAGAACCCGGGCAAGACCAAGGACGCCAAGGGCTCGATCTACACCACGCTGATCCCGATCACCAAGGCCAACGCCGCGGCCGAGGGGACGTGCTGGAAGCTCGGCAAGACCTGAAGACGGAAGGCGCCCGCATTCGATCCGATGGACGACACGCTGACCCCCGTCGCGCCGCCGGCCGCGCCGCCGGCGGCGCCGACGCGGCCGCCGCACGTGCCCACCGACACCTGGGGCGACACGCTGACGCGGCTGCGTTACCGCTGGTGGCCCGACTACCTGCTCGGCGAGATCCTCGCCAAGCGCTGGATGGAGACGGCGATCCCGGTCGTCGTGCTGGTGCTGGTCGCCACGGCGCTGTCAAGCGCGATTCCGAACTTCCTCTCGCCGGCGAGCCTGGCCGACCAGGGCCGGCAGGCCGGCGAGATCGGCTTCATCGTGCTCGGCATGGCGCTGGTGATGATCGTCGGCGGCATCGACCTCTCGGTCGGCTCGATGTTCGCGCTGACGAACTTCTGCGCGTTGATGTGCATGCACGTGCTGAAGTGGCCGGTGGCGGCGGCCGTCGTCGCCACGCTCGCCTTCGGTGCCCTGCTCGGCGCGGTGAACGGCGTGCTGATCGGCTACTTCCGGCTGCGCGCCTTCCTCACCACGCTGATCACGCTGATCATCTACCGCGCGCTCTACGACCTCGCCACCGCCGACTACGCGACGCGCATCGCCGCCGGCTTCCCCGATTCCGCGGTCTGGGACTTCATCGGCAACGGCGCCTGGCTCGGGGTGCCGACGGTGGTGTGGGCCTACGCCGCGGTCGCGCTGTTCGGGCACGTGTTCCTGACCCGCCTGCGCCCGGGCTGGCACGTGATCGCGATCGGCGGCTCGCGCCGCTCGGCCTACAACACCGGCATCGCGGTGCGGCGTACGGTGGCCTTGTGCTACGTCGCCGGCGGCGTGCTGACCGCCGCCGGCGGCACCTTCTTCGCGTCGCGGCTGGCCACCGCCGGCGGCGACATCGGCGTCGGGCTGGAAGTGACCGTGCTCACGGCCTGCGTGCTCGGCGGCATCAGCCTGGGCGGCGGCAAGGGTTCGGTGACGAAGGCGCTGGTCGGCACGCTGATCGTCCTGCTGATCGTCAACGGCCTGACCACGCTGTCGCTGCACGGCGGTTACAACCGCATGGTGCTGGCGACGATCCTGCTCGTCGCGGCGGTGGTCGACATCCGGTGGCTGAAGAACAAGCACCGCATCGTCAACAAGGTCTACGTCAGCCCGACGTACCACAGCATGCCGCCCGCGCCGTCGTGCGCGATCGACTCGGGCACCGTGTGGGCGCTGAACGACCGGCTGCGTCCGGCGACGCCGATCGGACTGGGCCGCATCGAGGGCCCCGAGGACGTGATCCTCGACCGCCACGACCACCTCTACGCCGGATCGCGCCACGGCGACATCGTGCGCTTCCTGGCGCCCGACTACGAGCGCATGGAGATCTTCGCGCACATCGGCGGCACGCCGCTCGGGATGGCGTTCGACCGCCACGACAACCTGTACGTCTGCATCGGCGGCATGGGGCTGTACCGGGTGACGCCCGCTCGCCAGGTCGAGAAGGTGACCGACGAGACCAACCGCAGCCTGCACTCGGTCAACGACGACAGCCGGCTGCGCCTGGCCGACGACCTCGACATCGCCGACGACGGCCGCATCTTCTTTTCCGAGGCCACCGTTCGCTACGAGATGCACGAGTGGGCGACCGACGGGCTCGAGGCGCGCGGCAACGGCCGGATCATCTGCCACGACACGCGCAGCGGAAAGACGCACACCGTGCTGCGCGACCTCAAGTTCCCGAACGGCGTATGCATTGCCGGCGACGGGCAGAGCTTCCTGTTCGCCGAGACCTGGGGCTGCTCGGTCAAGCGGCACTGGTTCGACGGGCCCAGGCAGGGCACGACCGAGGTCGTGCTCGACAACCTGCCCGGGTTCCCCGACAACATCAACAACGCCTCCGACGGCAACTACTGGATGTCGCTGGTCGGCATGCGCTGTCCGGCGTTCGACCTGGCGTGGAAGATGCCGGGCTTTCGCCGCCGCATGGCCAAGCGCGTGCCGCGCGACGAATGGCTGTTCCCCAACATCAACACCGGCTGCGTGCTCAAGTTCAACGAGCAGGGGGTGGTCCTGGAGACGCTGTGGGACCTGGGCGGCGAGAACCACCCGATGATCACCTCGATGCGCGAGCATCGCGGCCACCTCTATCTCGGCGGCATCATGAACAATCGCGTCGGCCGGCTGAAGCTCGATGGCGCCGACCCGCGCTGGGCGCAGTACGAGTGGCGCTGGGCCAGGGCCGCGGGAGCCGCCGCATGATCGCCGCCCTCGCCGGCGTGCGCGACCGGCTGCTCGGCCGCGGCGACGCCTCGATTACCGTGCCGGTGTTCGACGGCGCGCTGAAGTCCAACCGGCTGATCGAAGACGCCGACGTGGTCGCGACGTTCGAGTCGCCCGAGGACCTGGCCGGCGATGGCGAGTCGCTGTTCGTCGCCGACGGGCCGCGCGTGCTGCGCGTCGACGGCCGGCAGCCGACCGAGGTCGCGCGCTTCGAAGCGACGGTCAGCGCGCTGGCCTGCCTCGGCGACGGATCCTTCGCGGTCGCCGTCGACGGCCGCGAGGTACGCCTCGTCGGCGGCGCCCACGCCGGCCGGCGCTGGGACGGCGCCGAGGGCCGGCGCTTCACCGCGGTGACCGCGATCGCCGTCGCGCCCGGCGGCCGCCTGCTCGTCACCGACGGCTCGCGCGTGGAACCGTACGCGCGCTGGAAGCACGACCTGATGTCGCTCGGCGCGAGCGGCCGCGTGGTCGAGCTGGCGCCCGACGACGGCGCGGCCCGCGAGCTGGCCGGGGGCTTGCGCTATGCGTTCGGCACCTGCGCGGTGAATAGCGAAGCCTGGGTGAGCGAGAGCTGGCGCCATCGCGTCGTGAAGGTCGGCGCGTCGTCACGGCCGGTGACCGACGCCCTGCCCGGCTACCCGTCGCGCATGGCGGCGGCGACGGGCGGCGACGTCTGGCTGACCTGCTTCGCGCCGCGCACGCAGCTCGTCGAGTTCGTGCTGCGCGAGCCGCGCTACCGCCGCCGCATGATGGCCGAGATCGATCCCGCCTACTGGATCGCGCCGTCGCTCAGCTCGGGCCACACCTTCCTCGAGCCGATGCAGGGCGCTCAGCTCAAGGTGATGGGCGTCGTCAAACCCTGGGCCCCGCCGCGCTCGTACGGGCTGGTGATCCGCCTGACCGACGCGGGGCTGGTGCGCTACTCG
>JBLMVT010000532.1:0-12920 GCA_050256835.1 Betaproteobacteria bacterium
CTCGTAGCACAGGTGCACGCGCCGGCGCACGGCGCTGCGCTCGCGCGCCACCCCCTGGCGTGCCAGCTCGTCGACGGCCTGCGCGGCCAGCGCGTCGAGCCGAGCCGCGACCTCGGCCAGCGCGCCGTCGTCGAGCGGACGCTCGATCGCCGCCTCGCGCATCACGCTCTGGTCGGCCAGGCCCATGCCGTAGGCCGACAGCACGCCGGCCAGCGGGTGGATGAAGACGCGGTCCATGCCGAGCGCGTCGGCGACTCGGCAGGCGTGCTGGCCGCCGGCGCCGCCGAAGCACTGCAGCACGTAGCGCGTCACGTCGTAGCCGCGCGCCACCGAGATCTTCTTGATCGCGCCGGCCATCGCGCCGACGGCGATGTCGATGAAGCCCTCGGCCAGCGCCTCGGGTTCGCGTCGCACGCCGGTGGCGCGCTCGATCTCGATCGACAGCGCCACGAAGCGCTCGTGCACCTCGTCGCGGTCGAGCGGCAGGTCGCCGTGCGGGCCGAACACGTGCGGGAACCAGGCCGGCTGGATCCTGCCGACCATCACGTTGGCGTCGGTCACGGTGAGCGGGCCGCCGCGCCGGTAGCACGCCGGGCCCGGATTGGCGCCGGCGCTCTGCGGGCCGGCGCGCAGGCGGGCGCCGTCGAACGCGAGGATCGAGCCGCCGCCGGCGGCGACCGTGTGGATGCTCATCATCGGCGCGCGCATGCGCACGCCGGCCACGCGCGTCTCGAAGGCGCGCTCGAACTCGCCGGCGTAGTGCGACACGTCGGTCGAGGTGCCGCCCATGTCGAAGCCGATGACGCGCACCGGATCTCCCTCGCCGTTCCGGGGAGAGGGCCCGGGTGAGGGACTGCCCGCGCCGAGCCCCAGCTCGGCCGTGCGCGCCATGCCGACGATGCCTCCGGCCGGCCCGGAGAGGATCGCGTCCTTGCCCTGGAACGCGTGCGCCTCGGCCAGTCCGCCCGACGACTGCATGAAGTACAGCTTCACGCCGGGCATCTCGGCGGCGACCCGGTCGACGTAGCGCCGCAGGATCGGCGACAGGTAGGCGTCGACCACCGTCGTGTCGCCGCGGCCGACCAGCTTCATGAGCGGGCTGACCTCATGCGAGACGCTGACCTGCGCGAAGCCCGCCGCGCGCGCCAGCCGGGCGGCGGTAGCCTCGTGCTGCACGAAACGCCAGCCGTGCATGAACACGATTGCCACGCTGGTCAGGCCGTGCGCCTCGCGCGCCTCGCGCAGGTCGGCGGCCAGGCGCGCCTCGTCGAGCGCGCGCACGACCTCGCCGCTGGCGCCGATGCGCTCGTCGGCCTCGACGACGCGCGCGTACAGCAGCTCGGGCAGCACGATGTGGCGGTCGAACAGGCGCGGGCGGTCCTGGTAGGCGATGCGCAGCGCGTCGCGAAAGCCGCGCGTGACGACGAGCAGCGTCGGCTCGCCCTTGCGCTCGAGCAGCGCGTTGGTCGCCACCGTCGTGCCCATCTTCACGCACTCGACGTGCTCGGGCGTGATCGGCTCGCCTTCGTGCAGGCCGAGCAGCCGGCGCATGCCGGCCACCGCGGCATCGGGGTATTGCTCGGGGTTGTCGGACAGCAGCTTGTGAGTGACCAGCGTGCCGTCGGGACGGCGACCGACGATGTCGGTGAAGGTGCCGCCGCGGTCGATCCAGAACTGCCAGCGGCCGGCGGGGGGCGTCGTGCTCATCGGCCGCATTATCGGGAGGCGGCGCCCGGGTCAGCCCCGAGGCGGCCCGGCTCGTGCAGCTCTTATGCTGCACCTTCCTCCATCCTCGCCACGTCGCAAGCCCATGACCATCGACCCGCTTCGCCGCGTCGCCGTGCTCGGCGCCCTCAGCCTCGGCCTGGCTGGCCTCGCCGGCGCGCAGGCCGTCAAGTGGGACCTGCCCGCCGCCTACCCGGCCAGCAACTTCCACACCGAGAACCTGATGCAGTTCGCCGCCGACGTCGACAAGGCCACCGGCGGCAAGCTGAAGATCACCGTGCACGCCAACGCCTCGCTGTTCAAGGCGCCCGAGATCAAGCGCGCCGTCCAGGGCGGGCAGGCGCAGATCGGCGAGATCCTGCTCGTCAACTTCCAGAACGAGTGGCAGCTCTACGGCGTCGACGGCCTGCCGTTCCTGGCCGACAGCTACGACGAGGCGTGGAAGCTGTACCAGGCGCAGAAGCCCTTCCTCGAGAAGAAGCTCGGCGAGCAGGGGCTGATGCTGCTGTACACGGTGGCTTGGCCGCCGCAGGGCATCTACGTCAAGAAGCCGATCAATGCCGCGGCGGATCTCAAGGGCGTGAAGTGGCGCGCCTACAGCCCGGCGACGGCGCGCATCGCCGAGCTGGTCGGCGCGCAGCCGGTCACCGTGCAGGCGGCCGAACTGTCGCAGGCGATGGCCACCGGCGTGATCGAGGCCTACATGTCGTCGGGCTCGACCGGCTACGACACCAAGACCTACGAGCACATCAAGTACTGGTACGACACCCAGGCCTGGCTGCCGAAGAACGCAGTGCTCGTCAACAAGGCCGCCTTCGACGCGCTCGACAAGCCGACGCAGGCCGCGCTGCTGAAGGCCGGCGCCGAGGCCGAGACGCGCGGCTGGGCGCTGAGCAAGCAGAAGAACGGCGAGTACGTCGACCTGCTGAAGAAGAACGGCATGACCATCGTCTCGCCGCCGCCGCCGCAGCTCACCGCCGACATGAAGAAGGTGGGCGAGACGATGCTCAAGGAGTGGCTCGACAAGGCCGGCCCCGAAGGCCAGGCGGTCATCGACGCCTACCGCAAGCGCTGACCGCGTGAAGCTGCGCAGGCTGCTCGATGGCCTGTACGACGCGGCGGCGGCGCTGGCCGCCCTATGCATGGTCGGCCTGCTGGCGATGGTGCTGCTCGCCATTCTCGGCCGCCAGCTGCACTTCGACCTGCAGGGCAGCGACGCCTACGCCGGCTACCTGATGGCGGCCAGCGGCTTCCTCGCGCTAGCCCACACCTTCCGGCGCGGCGAGCACATCCGCGTCACCTTGCTGCTCGGCGCGCTGAAGGGCGGCCCGCGGCGCGCGCTCGAGCTGTGGGCGCTGGCCGCCGGCGGGGCGCTGGCGCTGCTGTTCGCGGGCTACAGCATCCGGCTGGCCTGGCAGTCGTACCGCTTCCACGACATCTCGACCGCCAACGACGCCACGCCGCTGTGGATCCCGCAGCTGGCGATGGCCGCCGGCACCGCGATCCTCGCGATCGCGCTGCTCGACGAGCTGGTGCAGGAGGCGCGCGGCGAGCGCGTGCTGCCCGTCAGCGACGAGGCGGCGCACAACGAATGAAGCCGAACCCGTCCCGATGAGCGACTTCGGCATCACCGCCCTGCTGATTGCGGCGCTGTTCCTGATCCTCGCCAGCGGCGTGTGGATCGGGCTCACGCTTTCGGGCGTGGCGTGGATCGGCATGCAGCTGTTCAGCTCGCGCCCGGCCGGCGACGCGATGGCGGTGACGGTGTGGGGGTCGGCGTCGAGCTGGACGCTGACCGCGCTGCCGCTGTTCATCTGGATGGGCGAGATCCTGTTCCGCACGCGGCTGTCGCAGGACATGTTCAAGGGGCTGGCGCCGTGGATGCAGTCGCTGCCTGGCCGGCTGCTGCACACCAACGTGATGGGCTGCGCCATCTTCGCGGCCGTGTCGGGGTCGAGCGCGGCGACCTGCGCGACGATCGGCAAGATGTCGCTGCCCGAGCTCAGCAAGCGCGGCTACCCGGATGCGATGGCGATCGGCTCGCTGGCCGGCGCCGGCACGCTGGGCCTGCTGATCCCGCCCTCGATCATCATGATCGTCTACGGCGTGAGCGCCGACGTTTCGATCGCCCAGCTGTTCATCGCCGGCATCGTGCCGGGCATCGTGCTGGCGCTGCTGTTCTCGGGCTACATCGCGCTGTGGGCGCTGCGCCATCCGCGGCTGGTGCCTGCGCCAGACGCGCGGCCGACGCTGGCCGAGAAGTTGGCCGCCTCGCGCAGCCTGATCCCGGTGGTGCTGCTGATCGGCGCCGTGCTCGGCTCGATCTACACCGGCATCGCCACCGCGACCGAGGCCGCCGGCGTCGGGGTGGTCGGCGCGCTGCTGCTGTCCGCAGCGCAGGGCTCGCTCGACTGGCGCACCTTCCGCGACTCGCTGATGGGCGGCACGCGGCTGTACTGCATGATCGCGCTCATCCTCGCCGGCGCGGCTTTCCTCACGCTGTCGATGGGCTACATCGGGCTGCCGCGCCACTTGGCCGAATGGATCGCCGCGCTCGGGCTGACAAAGTGGCAGCTGATCGTGGCGCTGACGATCTTCTACGTGATCCTCGGCTGCTTCCTCGACGGCATCTCGATGGTCGTGCTGACGATGGGCGTGATCATGCCGACGGTCGTCAAGGCCGGCATCGACCCGCTGTGGTTCGGCATCTTCATCGTGCTGGTCGTCGAGATGGCGCAGATCACGCCGCCGGTCGGATTCAACCTGTTCGTGCTGCAGGGCATGACGCGGCGCGAGATCGGCTGGATCGCGCGCGTCACCTTCCCGTTCTTCGTGCTGATGGTCGTCGCGGTGGCGCTGATCTACTCGTTCCCGGGGCTGGCCACCTGGCTGCCTGCGCAGATGCGGCACTGAGGCCAGTCGTCGGTAGTTCGCGCGCTCGGTGCGCTCGGCGTGGCAGGTGGCCCGACGACCACGCGGCGTGCCTGCGGGTGGCGTGCCACCGGCGGTCGTTGCAGGGCGGGGGTGGCGCCTGCAGTCGAGGCCCCATTCGCGGTCGCCCGGCTGGCTGCACGGCACGCCGGCGTTGAGGGCACGGCCCTAAGCACGCCGAGGCGCCCGCCCGCGAGCGTGGGCCGGAGAACGCAGGTGCCGCCCCCGCCCTGCCGCAGCGGCGCCGGCACGCGCCCGGCTCGACTGCCGAAAAGCAGCACCTCGACCGCCCAAATCACGCTTCGGTTTTCGCCCGCGCTGCCGAAACTGCGCAGGCGGAGGACCCTCTCCGTGCCCGACCGCGCCCGGCGGTCGCCGGGAAGGAACCCCATGGCCGAGATGCTGAGCCCGATGAACTGGGAACTGGCGCCGCGCGAGGAGGCGGTCGCGGCCGACGACAAGCCGGCGCAGCCCGCCTTCGCCTGGCCGACGCCGCCGTACGCCGCCTACCCGCCGGCCGAGGAGCAGCACGTGCCGCTGGCCTGCGAGATCGAGGGCCTCAACGGCCGGCTGATGCGCGGGCGCATGATCTTCTTCGTTCCGGAGGAGCAGGTGGTGCACGTGCAGGTGCCGCCGGCGCGCGTGACGATGCCGCTGCGCTTCGACCAGTTCCGCCGCCTGGCGCTGGTCGAGCCCCTGGCGCCCGACGCCGACGTCGAATCCGGGCCGCAGCGCGACGCGCCGGCCGACCAGCTGCTCGCGCAGCGACCGCAATCGCCCTACGAGATCGTCTGGGTCGAGGGCGAGCCGACGCAGGGCCGCACCATCGGCCACGTGCTTGCCGACTTCGGCCTGTTCCTGTTCGAGCCGCTGGATGCCGACGATCGCGTGCGCCGGGTGTTCGTGCCGCGCCCGGCGTACCGCTCGTTCGAGGCCGGCTCGACGCTGGGCGAGCTGCTGGTCGACTCGCGCATCGCCACGCTCGACCAGATCGAGCAGGCCGAGCACGAGCGCGAGCGGCTGCGCGGCCGCCGCCTCGGCGACATCCTGCTCAACCAGCAGGTGCTGACGCACGAGGCGCTGCACGCCGCGCTCGAGGAGCAGTCGCGCATGCCGATGGTGCGCATCGGTGAGGCGCTGATCTCGCTCGGCCTGATCGACGAGGCGCAGCTCGATGCCGCGCTGGCGCAGCAGGCGCGCGACCGCGGCGTGCCGCTGGGCGAGATCCTGGTGCGCAACGGCGTGGTGTCCCCGCGCGACCTGCAGTCCGCGCTGGCGCGCAAGATGGGCTACCCGGTGGTCGACGTGGCGCAGTTCCCGTGCGACGTGGCGGCCGTCAGGCGCATCCCGTACGCGCTGGCGCGGCGCCACAAGGCGCTGCCGCTGATGCTGCGCGAGGGCCGGCTGGTGGTGGCGCTGGAGGACGCGACGCAGCCGCAGCTGATCGACGAGCTGGAGTTCGCCGCGCAGATGAAGATCGTGCCGGCGCTGGCGCCGCTGGGCAGCGTCGAGCCGATGCTGCGTGCGGCCTACGAGCGTGCCGGCGCCAACGTCTCCGCACAGCTCGGCGCGGCGTCGGCCGAGTCGGGCGAATTCGAGCCGGCCGACACCAGCAAGCTGGTCGAGTCGCTCGAGCGCGAGGGCGCCGACCGCATCCGCCTCGACGACGACAAGCCGATCGAGCAGTCGGACAACTCGCTGGTGCGGCTGATCAACAACATGATCGTCGAGGCCTGGTCGCAGGGCGTCTCCGACATCCACGTCGAGAGCCACGCCGGCCGCGAGAAGGTCAAGATCCGCTTCCGCAAGGACGGCGTGCTGCAGCCCTACCTGGAGCTGCCGCACAACTACCGCAACGCCATGATCGCGCGCATCAAGATCATGTGCGACCTCGACATCTCCGAGCGGCGCAAGCCGCAGGACGGCAAGATCAACTTCGCGCGCTTTTCGCCGTCGCACCGCGTCGAGCTGCGCGTGGCCACCGTGCCGACCCACAGCGGACTCGAGGACGTGGTGATGCGGCTGCTCGCCTCGGCCAAGCCGATCCCGATGGGCAAGCTCGGCCTGAACCCGTCGATCGAGCAGCGACTGCGCCAGGCCGCCGAGCGGCCCTACGGGCTGATCCTGTGCGTCGGCCCGACCGGTTCGGGCAAGACGACGACGCTGCACTCGCTGCTCAGCCACATCAACGTGCCCGAGCGCAAGATCTGGACCGCCGAGGACCCGATCGAGATCACCCAGCCCGGGCTGCGCCAGGTGCAGGTCAACCCGAAGATCGACTGGACCTTCGCCAAGGCGCTGCGCGCCTTCCTGCGCGCCGACCCGGACGTGATCATGGTCGGCGAGATGCGCGACCGCGAGACCGCGCAGACGGCGATCGAGGCCTCGCTGACCGGCCACCTGGTGCTGTCGACGCTGCACACCAACAGCGCCGCCGACACCGTGACGCGGCTGCTCGACATGGGCATGGACCCGTTCAACTTCGGCGACTCGCTGCTCGTCGTGCTGGCGCAGCGGCTGGTTCGCGCACTGTGCCCGCACTGCCGGCGCGCGCGCGCGGCGAACGCGACCGAGCTCGACGAGCTGCTCGGCGACTACCTGAACGCCTTCCCCGACGGCGCCGCGCGGCCGGCGCGCGAGCCCCTGCTGCGCGACTTGACCGGGCGCTTCGGCCGCAAGGGCCGGCTGCTGCTGCACGAAAGCCCGGGCTGCGTGAAATGCGGGCAGACCGGGCTGGCCGGCCGCACCGCGGTGCACGAGCTGATGGTCATGTCGCGCGGGCTGCGCCGACTAATCCAGACCGGCGCGCGCAGCGAGGAGCTGGCGCGGCTGGCCGCCGACGAGGGTCTGCGCACGCTGCGCCAGGACGGCATCGACAAGGTGCTCGCCGGCGTGACGACGATCGAGGAAGTGCGGGCGATGAGCAACGTGTAGCGGGGCTCAGCCGCCGCCGCGCTGCAGGTAGAGGTCGAAGTAGCGCATGAAGGCGGCGCGCGGCGCCGCGGCGATGCCTTCGAACCTGAACTCGACCGCCAGCCGCGGCAGCGTGATCAGAGCGATGCGCCGCGGCGGCAGCACCCGCCAGCGCAGCACGAGCAAGCCGCCGTCGATGCCGACGCTGGCGCGGCCGGGCTCGAGCGCGAGCGGACGGCCACCGGTCGCGCCGGGCAGCCAGGACAGCCACTCGGACTCGGTGCAGCCCATTTCGCGGTCGAAGGCTTCCGGGTAGCCCTCCTGCACGCTACCCACCGGCGATCGGCGGCCAGATGGCGAGCACGTCACCTTCGTGCAGCACCCGGCTGGCGCGTTCCGCGCGCGGCACGAACACGCCGTTGACAAGCACCAAGTGCACCAGTTCGAGCGGCAGGTTGAACGGCTCGACCACCGAGGCGACCGTCGAGCCCTCGGCCACGTCGAGCGGCAGGCGGTTGTCGGCCCGGACTTCCGGCGGCAGGTACTGCGTCAGGCTGGCGTAGAGTTTGAAGACGATGCGCATCAGCCCACCGTATCACGCCGCCTTGACGAGGGCGTGCGCCTCCTGCGCCTGCGCGCGGGCGAGGTAGGCGGCCATCAGCTGCGTCGGGTCGCGCATCAGCGCGTCCTTCCACTCGCCCAGCCGCACCCGGCCCTCGACGAGGCCGCGCATCACGCCGACATGGTCGGTCCAGCCGATGCTGTTGCAGCCGACCAGCACGTCGTCCTTGAACTGCAGCGAGAGGTGCCGGCCGGCGCCGCGGTCGGTCAGCTCGACATGCTCGCCGCCGGGCACGCCCTGCCATTCGCCGAAGCTGGTCGAGATCAGGCCCAGCGTGTCGAGCACGTTGATCTGCGTCACCTGCTTCAGCCGCGCCGGCCGCCCGACCATGTTCAGCGCCGCGACGTACGCCTGGTCGGCGGCGTTGGGCTGGATCGCGCTGATCACGGCGCGCCCGCTGGGCGCGTCGTAGGCCTCGGCGCAGTCGCCGGCGGCATAGATGCCGGGCACGCTGCTCTGCATGTGGTCGTCGGTCAGCACGCCCTGCGCGCAGCGCACGCCCGAATCGGCGAGAAACGCCACGTTGGGCCGCACGCCGGTGGCGCTGATGATGAGGTCGGCGTCGAGCACCTGGCCGGTCGACAGCGTCACCCGCAGCGCACCGTCGGCCGGTGCGGCCGCGCCGGCCGACGCCGGCTCGTCGTGCGCGAGGCCGAGCACGCGCGCGACCTTGTGCAGCAGGCCTTCGTGGTGGGCCTCCGCGGCCGCTGCGCCGGCCGTCGGCCCACTCGCCCGCTCGATCGACTCGACGCGTGCGCCCGTGTACACCCGCACGCCCTGCTTCTCGCACCACTCCTTGATCATGGAGCCGGCGGTCTGGCCCATCATCCGCGGCACCATGCGGTCGCCCATCTCGACCACCGTGAGCTGCACGCCGCGCGCAGCCAGCGCCTCCATGATGATGCAGCCGATGAAGCCCGCGCCCATCTGCAGCACCCGCGCGCCCTTGCCGGCGCCGGCCATGATGGCGCGCGCGTCGTCGAGCGTCCAGCACGGGTGGATGCCGGGCAGGTCGATGCCGCGGATCGGCGGCCGGATCGGCGTCGACCCGGTGGCGACGAGCAGCGTGTCGAACGTCAGCACGCTGCCGTCGGACAGCGCGAGCGAGCGGCGCGCGCCGTCGACCGACGTGCAGCGCGCCTGGCGCAGCTCGATGTTCAGCTCGCGGAAGTGCGCCGCGTCCTTGCGCAGGTGCGTGCCGCTCTCGTCGACGCTGCCGGCCAGCAGGTAGGGGATCGCCATGCGCGAGTACGGCGGCCCCGGCTCGTCGCCCACCACGACGATCGTGTCGTAGGGCGCGTGCTTGCGGATCGTCTCGGCCGCGATCACGCCCGCCGGCCCGGCGCCGAGGATGATGTGTCTCATCGAGATGCCTCCAGAAATGCCTCACCGCAGAGACGCAGAGAACGCGGAGCCAACACGGAGAGGAAATCCTTCTTGAATTCCCTCCGCGGCCCTCTGCGTCCTCTGCTCCTCTGCGGTGAATGTCTTCGGTTGTCGTCGACTACAGACCCAGGCGCGCGCGCGTCTCCGGCTTGAGGCGGCCGTCGCCGTCCCAGCCGCGCACTTCGTAGTACTTGGGCAGCATCTCGGGCAGCTTGTTGACCAGGCCCTTGGCCGGGCCGGTCTTGGCCGGCTCGGTGAGCAGCCGCTTGGGCAACGTGTCGTCCTTGCCGGTGAAGCCGGCGCGGTTGTTGAAGTCGCGCTCGAGGTTCCAGATGCGCTCGCCGATCTCGCCCAGCTTCTCGAGCGTGAATTCCTCGCCGCACGCCGCGGCGACCTGCGTCTGCACCTCGGGCAGGCCCCAGGCGAAGCTGGTGAAGATGCAGATGCCGGCGGAGTCGAAGGTCGCGGTCGCGTCCTGGAAGGCCTTGACCAGCTCGGGCTTGCCTTCGGCGACCAGCGGATCGGTCTTGACCGGCACGCCGAGCACCTCGGAGGCCACGGTGTAGCCGCGCAGGTGGCAGGCTCCGCGGTTCGAGGTGGCGTAGGCCAGGCCCATGCCCTGGATGCCGCGCGAGTCGTAGGCCGGGAATTCCTGGCCCTTCACGCTCATCGACAGATCGGGGTGGCCGTACTTCTTGGTCAGCCGCGCCGAACCCAGGCCGATGTCCTTGCCGAAGCCCTCGCCCTTGGCCGTCATCTCGGCGAAGCTGGCGAGCGCCCGCGCCGAGCCGAACGGCGCCTCGATGCCGAGCTGCTCCTTCGTCAGCACGCCCATCTCGTAGAGATCCATCACCGCACCGACGGTCGCGCCGAACGAGATCGGGTCCATGCCCTGCTCGTTGCAGATCATATTCGCGTATTGCAGCGCATCGAGGTCGTTGACGCCGTTGGCCGCGCCGAGCGCCCATGCCGCCTCGTATTCGAGGCCGCCCGAGGCACCCCAGTACTGCGGCTTGTTCTCGACCGTGAAGTGGCCCTGGTCCATCTTCTGGATGCGGCCGCAGGCGATGGTGCAGCCGAAGCACGCCTGGTTGGTGACCAGCGGTTTCTTGCCGTCGGTCTTGCGCGGCGTCGCCATCGCCTCGGCGGAGATGTCCTTCGCGCCCTCGAACTGCACGTCGCGGTGGTTGCGCGTCGGCAACGCGCCGATCTCGTTGATGACGTTCATCAGCACCTGGGTGCCGTAGGTCGGCAGGCCCTGGCCGGTGACCGCGTTGTCGGCGAGCACCTTCTTGGCGGCGAACGTCGCCTTCATGAACTCCTTCGGGTTGGCGACGTTGCCGACGCCCTTGGTGCCGCGCACCGCGATCGCCTTCAGGTTCTTGCTGCCCATGACGGCGCCGACGCCCGAACGGCCGGCGGCGCGGTGCAGGTCGTTGACGACGGCGGCGAACAGCACGCCGTTCTCGCCGGCCAGGCCGATCGAGGAGATGCGCGTCAGCGGATCCTGGTGCTGCTTCTTGATGATCTCCTCGGTCTGCCAGACCGACTTGCCCCACAGGTGCGACGCGTCGCGCAGCTCGGCGACGTCGTCCTGGATCGACAGGTAGACCGGCTTGGGCGACCGGCCCTCGAAGATCACCATGTCCCAGCCGGCGAACTTCAGCTCGGCGCCCCAGTACCCGCCCGAGTTGGAGCAGGCGATGGCGCCGGTCAGCGGCCCCTTGGTGACGACGGTATAGCGCCCGCCGGTCGAGGCCATCGTGCCGGTCAGCGGGCCGGTGGCCCAGATGACCTTGTTGTCGGGCGACAGCGGATCGACCTTGGGGTCGATCTCTTCCGACAGGTACTTGCTGGCCAGGCCGCGCGAGCCGAGGTACTGGCGCGCCCAGTTCATGTTCAGCGGCTCGGACGCGATCCGGCCGGTCGTGAGGTTGACGCGAAGAATCTTGCCTGCCCAGGACATGGTGTTTCCTCCTTCAGGCCGCGGCGGGCTGGTTGCCGAGCTTGTCGGCCCAGGCCTGCATCTTGTTCAGGCCGGTCCAGTTGGCGTCGATGTAGGTGATGGCGCCCGTCGGGCAGGCCTCGGCGCACGCCGGCTGGCCGCCGCACAGGTCGCACTTCTGCACCTTGCCGGTCTCCTGCACGTAGTTGATCGTGCCGAACGGGCAGGCGATGGTGCAGACCTTGCAGCCGACGCAGGTCGTCTCGTTGACGACCTTGGCGCCGGTCAGCGTGTCGATGGTGATCGCCTCGACCGGGCAGGCGTGCAGGCACCAAGCCTCGTCGCACTGCGTGCACGTGTAGGGCACCTTGCGCCCGGTGTGATGGAAGTCGAACACCTTGATGCGCGACTTGCTCGGCACGTAGGTGGCGTAGTTCTCGAACGAGCACGCCATCTCGCACTGCAGGCAGCCCGTGCATTTCTCGGGGTTGATGTGCAGCGTCTTCTGCATGATGGGAATCCCTCCGTTGGACGACGCACGTGCGCTGCCGCCAGCGTTATGCGCAACCGAACATATCTTCGGATCGGGTCCCCGGGGGCGAATACCTAGGCAAAACCCTCGGCTTTGCTCCACCCCGCGACAAGGCGCGCGGACTGCCGGAGCGGGCCGGCAGGGGCTTGTCGCGCGATTGGACAGCGCGGCGTCGCGCGTTTCACAATACGCGCCCGCTCGACGCCCGCGTCGGCCATTGAGAAGGAGGCAGACGATGACGACGTCAGTGGCGCGGACCCGCCGCCGCGCCGAAGAACCCGATCCCCCGATGCCCCCGGCGCTGCTGTTCGACGCGGCGCACCGCGAGCTGATCGCGCAGTCGCACCAGCGCTGCGCGTCGATCGGGCTGTCGCGCATCGAGTCGCCCGACTACTCGCCGCTGCGCCGCACCGACCTGGCCGAGACGCTGGCGCGCAACCGCCGCCTGTACACGCACGCCGCGCCGGTGATGGAGATGCTCTACGAGCAGATCGTCAACACCCAGAGCATGGTCGTGCTGACCGACTCCTGCGGCACCATCATCCACTCGATCGGCGACGATGATTTCCTCGCCAAGGCGTCGAAGGTCGCGTTGCAGCCCGGCGTCAACTGGTCCGAGTCGAGCAAGGGCACGAACGGCATGGGCACGGCGCTGATGAACGAGGCGCCGACGCTGGTGCACGGCGACGAGCACTTCATGCACGCCAACCATTTCCTCACCTGCTCGGCGGCGCCGATGTTCGACCCGCGCGGCAACATCCTGGGCGTGCTCGACGTCACCGGCGACCACCGCCGCTACCACCAGCACACGATGGGGCTGGTGCGCATGTCGGCGCGCATGATCGAGAACCACTGGCTGTCCGACG
>JBLMVT010000533.1:0-2870 GCA_050256835.1 Betaproteobacteria bacterium
GGTGGACGTGGTGCGGGCCGGCGCAGTCGTTCATGTCGACCACGTCGACCGAGAAGCCGTGCGTCTCGGGCGTCGCCTTGACGACCCGGCCGTAGCGGATGCCGCCGGCCTCGCGCTCGCACATCCAGCCCTCGGCGACGCCGGCGCGGCAGGCGTCGAACAGCTCCTGGTAGGCCGCGCTGCCGGGGCCGTGGTTGCGGTTGAGATCTGCGGCCAGGGTGGCGTCGAGCGCGCGGCCGGCCAGCGGCGCGGTGAAATCGGCGATCAGGGACGGGAAGCGTTCGCGCGTCGACATGGGAGGGATCAGAAGGGCACGGGCCGTGCGGGGTGAATCCCGGGCCGAAAACATGAAAATTAGCGCAGACTGTGACTGTCGTCAAGCACTATAGTGCATGTCTCGGGTATGCCCTAGCCGATCATGGATCCACTCCTGCCCGCTCCGAACACCCCGCCGACCGAAGCCGCCGAACGCGACCCCTTTCTGGTTGCCCTCGGCGAGCGGGTGCGCACGCTGCGCGCGCGGCGCGGGCTGACGCGCAAGGCGCTTTCGCAGGGCGCCGGGGTGTCCGAGCGACACCTCGCCAACCTCGAGTTGGGCCAGGGCAACGCATCGATCCTGGTGCTGCGCCAAGTCGCGCAGGCGTTGTCATGCCCGCTGGCCGAACTGCTCGGCGACGAGACGACGGCGTCGCCCGAATGGCTGCTGATCCGCGAACTGCTGGCCGGCCGCGACGACGGCGAACTGCAGCGAGCGCGCCAGGCGCTCACGCCGCTGTTCGGCGCGCCGGCGCGCGCCGCCGCCGACCGTGCCCGGCGTATCGCGCTGATCGGCCTGCGCGGCGCCGGCAAGTCGACGCTCGGCCAGATGCTGGCCCGCGAGCTGCACGTGCCGTTCGTCGAACTGAACCGCGAGATCGAGCGCGTCGCCGGCTGCTCGCTGGCCGAGATCCACAACCTCTACGGGCCCAGCGCCTACCGGCGCTACGAGCGCCGCGCGCTCGACGAGGCGATCGAGCGCCAGCCCGACGCGGTGATCGCCGCGCCGGGCGGCATCGTGTCCGAGCCGGCCACCTTCGGGGTGCTGCTGGCGCAGTGCTTCACCGTCTGGCTGCGCGCTTCGCCCGAGGAGCACATGCAGCGCGTCGTCGCGCAGGGCGACCTGCGGCCGATGTCGGGGCACAGCGGCAACCGCGAGGCGATGGACGACCTGCGCCGAATCCTCGCCGGCCGCGCCGCCTTCTACGGCAAGGCCGACGTCACCATCGACACGTCCGGTCTGCTCGTGGCCGACGCCTACGCGCGGCTCGGCGCCGCGGTGCGGGCGGCGCGCGCCGGGCTGGCGGCGCCGGCGCTGGCCGGCTGATCGACTACCGCGCGCCGGCGCCGCGACGCGAGCGCACGGCGTCGGCCAGCGTGTGCAGCACGTTCGCGGTCTGCATCCAGCCCAGGCAGGCGTCGGTGATCGACACGCCGGGCTTGAGCGGCAGGCCGGGGTGCAGGTCCTGCCGGCCTTCCTCGAGGTGGCTCTCGATCATCAGTCCGACGATGCGCCGGTCGCCCGACGCGATGCGCGCGGCGAGGTCGTCGGCGACGACGATCTGGCGCCGGTGCTGCTTGGCCGAGTTGGCGTGCGAGCAGTCGACCATCACCTGCTCGCGCAGACCGGCGCGGCGCAGCACCGCGCAGGCGGCATCGACGCCGGCCGCGTCGTAGTTCGGTGCGGCGCGCCCGCCGCGCAGGATGACGTGGGTGTCGTCGTTGCCGCGCGTCTCGAAGATGGCGGCCTGCCCCATCTTGGTCATCCCCATGAAGGCGTGCGAGGCGCGCGCGGCGACGACCGCGTCGGCCGCCACCTGCACGCCGCCGTCGGTGCCATTCTTGAAGCCGACCGGGCACGACAGCCCGGAGGCGAGCTGGCGGTGGCTCGGGCTTTCCGTCGTGCGCGCGCCGATCGCGGCCCAGGCGACGAGGTCGGCGATGTACTGCGGCGAGAGCAGGTCGAGGAACTCGGTGCCCGGCGCCAGTCCGAGCGCAGCGACGTCGAGCAGCAGTTCGCGCGCGCGCCGCAGGCCCTCGTTGATGCGGAAGCTGCCGTCCAGCCGCGGGTCGTTGATGTAGCCCTTCCAGCCGACCGTGGTACGCGGCTTCTCGAAGTAGATGCGCATCACGACCTGCAGCGCGTCGCCCAGCGCGTCGGCCTCGCGCTTGAGCCGCCGTGCATAGTCCATCGCCTCGTCGTGATCGTGGATCGAGCACGGGCCGACGACGACCAGCAGCCGGTCGTCGCGCCCGTGCAGCACCGCGGCGATCGCCAGCCGCCAGCGCTCGATCGACGCCTGCACCAGGTCGGGCACCGGCAGCTCGTCCTGCAGGAGCGCCGGCGAGATCAGCGGGCGCACCGTCCGGATGCGCACGTCGTCGATGCGCGTCGTGTCGTGGGTCGCGTCGGGCGTGTCGGCCGAGCCGACCTCGTGGTCGTGGGCGGCGTCGTCGATGCGCGGCGCCATCAGACGCGTTCGACGACCAGCGCGATGCCCTGGCCGACGCCGATGCACATGGTGCACAGCGCGTAGCGACCGTTGCTGCGATGCAGCTGGTTGACTGCGGTCGTCACCAGCCGCGCGCCGCTGGCGCCCAGCGGGTGGCCGAGCGCGATCGCGCCGCCGTTCGGGTTGACGCGGGGGTCGTCGTCGGCCAGCCCGAGGTCGCGCAGCACCGCCAGCCCCTGCGCGGCGAAGGCCTCGTTCAGCTCGATCACGTCGATTTGCGCGAGCGCGAGCCCGGTCAGCTCGAGCACCTTGCGCGTCGCCGGCGCCGGGCCGATGCCCATCACGCGCGGCGCGACGCCGGCGGTCGCCATGCCGACGATG
>JBLMVT010000534.1:0-4985 GCA_050256835.1 Betaproteobacteria bacterium
CGACAAGCTGGGCCCGCAGCACGTGCGCCAGGTTCGCAAGGACTGCGCCAGCGTGATCCTCTGGTGCGCCGAGAAGGCGACGTGGATGGCCGGCGAGGGCATCCAGGTGTTCGGCGGCAACGGCTACATCAACGACTACCCGCTCGGCCGCCTGTGGCGCGACGCCAAGCTGTACGAGATCGGGGCGGGCACGAGCGAGATCCGGCGCATGCTGATCGGGCGCGAGCTGTTCGCCGAGACGATGTGACGAGGCCGCGGCCATGAGCACCGAGATCGACGAACTGTTCGCCGCCAACCGGCGCTGGGCGGCGCGCACCGAGGCGCGCCAGCCGGGCTTCTTCTCGCGCCTGCTCGAGCAGCAGTCGCCGCAGTACATGTGGATCGGCTGCGCCGACTCGCGCGTGCCGGCCAACGAGCTGGTCGACCTGGCGCCGGGCGAGATGTTCGTGCACCGCAACGTCGCCAACGTCGTCGTGCACTCCGACCTCAACTGCCTGTCGACGATGCAGTTCGCGATCGACGTGCTGAAGGTCAAGCACATCATCGTCGTCGGCCACTCGGGCTGCGGCGGCGTGCGCGCCGCGCTCGCCGACCGCCGCATCGGCATCGCCGACAACTGGATACGCCACGTGCAGGACGTGCGCAACCGCCACCAGGCCTTCCTCATCGGCGTCGACGCCGAGCGCCGCGTCGACGCGCTGTGCGAACTGAACGTCATCGAGCAGGCGCTCAACGTGTGCCAGACGACCGTCGTGCAGGACGCCTGGGCGCGCGAGCAGGCGCTGGCCGTGCACGGCTGGTTCTACGGCCTGGCCGACGGGCTGCTGCACGACGTGGCGATGACGGTCTCCGACCCGTACCGGGCGGCTGCGGCCTACGAGAGCGCCGTCGCGCGGGTGCAGGCGCGCTACGCGGCGTCGGGGCCGGGCTGATGGCGGCCGTCTTCCCGCGCTCGCTCACCGACACCCGCGCGTTCGAGATCGCGCAGGCGATGCTCGAGGGCTTCAACCGCCACTACACGCTGTTCCGGCTGGTCAGCGCCGAGGCCAAGGCGCGCTTCGAGCGCTCCGACTGGCACGGCCAGCAGCGCGCGCAGCGCGAGCGCATCGAGTTCTACGACAAGCGCGTGCGCGAGGGCGCCGAGCGGCTGCAGACCGAGTTCGACGCGGCCTCGCTGCCGATGGACGTCTGGCAACAGGTCAAGCTGCACTACATCGGGCTGCTGACGAACCACCACCAGCCCGAGTGCGCCGAGACCTTCTTCAACTCGGTGACGACGAAGATCCTGCACCACAGCTACTTCCACAACGACTTCATCTTCGTGCGCCCGGCGGTGTCGACCGAGTACATCGAGAACGACGAGCCGGCCGCGCAGCCGACCTACCGCGCCTACTACCCGACGCGCGAGACGTTGCGCGACACCTGGCGGCGCATCATCGACAACTTCCAGCTCGCGATCGAGTTCGACGATCTCGAGCGCGACGTCGACGACGTGCACCAGGCGGTGCTGGCCGAGCTGGGCGACTACCCGCTGCGCATCAACTTCCAGGTGCAGGTGCTGTCGTCGCTGTTCTTCCGCAACAAGGGCGCCTACGTCGTCGGCAAGATCGTCAACGGCTTTCGCGAGACGCCGTTCTCGCTGCCGATCCTGCACGACCGGCGCGGCCGGCTGACGATCGACGCCGCGCTGTTCGGCGAGGACGAGCTGCTGATGCTGTTCAGCTTCGCGCGCGCCTACTTCATGGTCGACATGGAGGTGCCGAGCGCCTACGTGCAGTTCCTGCGCTCGCTGATGCCACGCAAGCCGCGCAGCGAGCTGTACAACGCGATCGGCCTGGCCAAGCAGGGCAAGAACCTCTTCTACCGCGACTTCCTCTACCACCTGCGCCACTCGAGCGACCGCTTCCGCGTCTCGCCGGGCATCAAGGGCATGGTGATGCTGGTGTTCGACCTGCCGAGCTTCCCCTACGTGTTCAAGGTCATCAAGGACCAGGAGCACTACCCGCCGCAGAAGGACACGACGCGCGAGATCATCCAGAGCAAGTACCTGCTGGTGAAGCAGCACGACCGCGTCGGCCGCATGGCCGACACGCTCGAGTACAGCAACGTCGCCTTCCCGCGCGCGCGCTTCGACGAGGCGCTGATCGCCGAGCTGAAGGCCGAATGCGCCAGCCTGATCGAGGAAGCCGGCGAGATCCTCGTCATCCGCCACCTCTACATCGAGCGGCGCATGATCCCGCTCAACATCTATCTCGCCGAGGCGCCGCCCGAGCAGGTCGAGCACGCCGTGATCGAGTACGGCAACGCCATCAAGGACCTGGTCGCGGCCAACATCTTCCCCGGCGACATGCTGTGGAAGAACTTCGGCGTGACGCGCAACGGCAAGGTGGTGTTCTACGACTACGACGAGATCGAGTACCTGACCAGCTGCAACTTCCGCCGCGTGCCGCAGGCGCGCACCGAGGAGGAGGAGCTGTCGGGCGAGGTCTGGTACAGCGTCGGAGCGCACGACGTCTTCCCCGAGACTTTCGGCCCGTTCCTGCTCGGCAACGCGCGGGTGCGCGAGGTGTTCCTCAAGCACCATGCCGACCTGCTCGACCCGGCGTTCTGGCAGGCGCACAAGGAGCGCATCCTCGCCGGCGACGTGCTCGACGTCTTCCCCTACGATCCGAAACGCCGCTTCGCCGCGAAGCGCCGCGCACTGCCGGTCGGCGAGCCGGTCGACGCCTGAGGCAATTGCGCCCGCCGGCCGCGCCGCGGGTTGCCCCGCCCGGAAGCGCCGTGCATCATTGAACCTCGCACCGACAGCCAAGGAGTCCGCCCATGTCCGAAGACATCGTCATCGCCTCCGCCGCGCGCACGCCGATCGGCGGCCTGCTCGGCGACCTGTCCCTGCTTGCCGCGCACCAGCTCGGCGCCGTGGCGATCAAGGCCGCGGTCGAGCGCGCCGGCGTCGCCGGCGACGCGGTCGACGAGGTGCTGATGGGCAACTGCCTGATGGCCGGCCAGGGCCAGGCGCCGGCGCGCCAGGCGGTGCTCGGCGCCGGGCTGCCGCTGTCGGCCGGCGCCGTCACGCTGTCGAAGATGTGTGGCTCGGGGATGCGCGCGATGATGTTCGCGCACGACATGCTCAAGGCCGACACCGCGCGCGTGCTGGTCGCAGGCGGCATGGAGAGCATGAGCAACGCGCCGCACCTGACCTTCGCGCGCAAGGGCCTGCGCTACGGCGCGACCACGCTGTTCGACCACATGGCGCTTGACGGCCTGGAAGACGCCTACGAGAAGGGCCGCGCGATGGGCACCTTCGCCGAAGACTGCGTCGCCAAGTACGGCTTCACGCGCGAGGCGCAGGACGCCTTCGCGATCCGCTCGACCGAGCGCGCGCGCCGCGCCAACGAGGACGGCAGCTTCGACTGGGAGATGGCGCCGGTGACGCTGCCCGCCCGCGGCGGCGAGGCGCCGGTGGTCAGCGCCGACGAGCAGCCGTTCAAGGCCAAGCTCGACAAGATCCCGTCGCTCAAGCCGGCATTCAAGAAGGACGGCACCATCACCGCGGCCAACGCGTCGAGCATCTCCGATGGCGCGGCGGCGCTGGTGCTGATGCGCGAGGCCACCGCAGCGCAGCTCGGCGTGAAGCCGATCGCGCGCATCGTCGGCCATGCCGTGCACGCGCAGGCGCCGGCCTGGTTCAGCACCGCGCCGGCCGGCGCGATCGACAAGCTGCTGAAGAAGACCGGCTGGTCGGCGCGCGAGGTCGACCTGTGGGAAGTCAACGAGGCCTTCGCGGCGGTGACGATGGCGGCGATGACCGAGTTCAAGCTGCCGCACGACATCGTCAACGTGCACGGCGGCGCCTGCGCGCTCGGCCACCCGATCGGCGCCTCGGGCGCGCGCATCGTCGTCACGCTGCTCGGCGCCTTGCGCAAGCACGGCGCGAAGAAGGGTGTCGCTGCGCTGTGCATCGGCGGCGGCGAGGCGACCGCGCTGGCCGTCGAACTGATCTGAACGCGTCGGAGGCGCCATGAGGCCCAGTCGTCCGGGATGAGGGACGTTCGTTGAGCCGGGTGCGGCCGTGACCGACCCGCTGCCGGAGGACATCCGCCAGTTCGTGCTCGATCACGTCGATTCCATCGCCGAGATGGAGGCGCTGGTGATGCTGACGCGCGAGTCCGATCGCTCGTGGCCGCTCGAGCAGGTGGTGGCGCGCCTGTACATCGCGCCCGCCGACGCCGAGCGCACGCTCGAGCGGCTGCGCAGCGCCGGCCTGGCCGAGCGCGGAGCCGAGGGCTGGCGCGCCGCGACGGTGGGCGGGCCGCGCGCCGGCACGCTGGCGCGGCTGGTCGAGCTTTACGCCACGCACCTGATCCCGATCACCAACCTGATCCATGGCAAGAGCAGCCGCATCCGCCAGTTCGCCGATGCGTTCCAGCTGCGCAAGAAGGACTGAACCCGTGGCCAGTGCCGTCTACTTCCTGTGCGCGCTGACGTCGATCCTCGTCGCCTGGCTGCTGCTGCAGGCCTACGTCGCGCGCGGGCGCTACCGGCTGCTGCTGTGGAGCGGGCTGTGCTTCGTCGGGCTGGCGATCAACAACGCGCTGCTGGTGGTCGACAAGCTGGCGCTGCCCGACATCGACCTATCGCTGCTGCGCACCTCGGTCGCGCTGGTCGCGATGGCCGTGCTGCTGTACGGCCTGGTGATGGACGCCGAATAGCCATGGGGCAGTTCCTGCTCGGCGCCGTCGCGATGGCCTCGCTGGTCGCGGCGATGTTCTTCCTGCGCTTCTGGCACAAGACACGCGACCGCTTCTTCCTGCTGTTCGCGGCGGCCTTCCTGCTCGAGACGGTCAACCGCACGACGCTGGCGGCGATCGGCAGCGTGACCGAGGAGCAGGAACCGCTGTTCTACCTGGTGCGGCTGTTCAGCTTCGTGCTGATCCTGATCGCGATCCTCGACAAGAACCTGCACGGCGGGGGAAGGAAGTAAT
>JBLMVT010000535.1:0-17693 GCA_050256835.1 Betaproteobacteria bacterium
CGGCGCCGGCCAGCGCGGCGTCGGCGCCCGACACCTCGACGACGCACCTGCGCTGGCGCGGCATCCGGCTGGCCGGCGGCCAGGTCGACTTCACCGACAACTTCATCCGCCCGAACTATTCGGCGCGGCTGACCGACATCGCCGGCGACATCGCGGCGCTGGCCTGGAACGATCCGCAGCCGGCGGCCGTGCACGTTTCCGGCAAGGTCGACGGCAGCGCGCCGCTGGAGATCAGCGGCACCGTGAATCCGCTGGGCGCGCGGCTCAACACCGACATCACCGCCAGCGCGCGCGGCATCGACATCACGCGGCTGTCGGGCTACGCCGCACGCTACGCCGGCTACGGCATCGAGAAGGGCACGCTGTCGGCCCGGGTGCACTACAAGGTCGAGAACGGCAAGCTCGAGGCGCAGAACAACCTGGTGCTCGACCAGCTCACCTTCGGCGAGAAGGTCGACAGCCCCGACGCGCTCAAGCTGCCGGTGCTGCTGGCGGTGTCGCTGCTGAAGGATCGCCACGGCGTGATCAACGTCGATCTGCCGATCAGCGGCAGCCTCGACGACCCGCAGTTCTCGCTCGGTGGGATCATCGTGCGCGTGATCGTCAACCTGATCACCAAGGCCGTCACCGCGCCCTTCACGTTGCTCGCGCACGCCTTCGGCGGCGGCGACCAGCAGCTCGGCTGGGTCGAGTTCGCGCCCGGCTCGGCGCAGCTCGACAAGGCCGCGACCGAGCGGCTGGACACGCTGGCCAAGGCGCTCGAAGACCGGCCCTCCCTCAAGCTCGAGGTGACCGGCCGCGCCGACCCGGCGGTCGACGTGCCGGCGCTGCGCCAACGCCATGTCGATCGGCTGGTCCGCGTCGCCAAGGCACGCGCCGAAGGCGAGTCGCCCGCGCGCGTCACCGTCGAGCCGGCCGAGCGCGCGCGCTGGCTCGAGGCGGCCTACAAGGACGCCAACCTGAAGGACAAGCCGCGCAACGTCATCGGCTTGGCCAAGAGCATCCCCCCGGCCGACATGGAGGCGCTGCTGCTGAAGTCAGCGAGCGCCGGGCCGGCCGAGCTGAAGAAGCTGGCCGACGAGCGCGCCGACCGCGTCAAGGCCTACCTCGCCGCCAAGGTGCCCCCCGAACGCGTGCTGCTCACCGCGTCGCACACCGACGCGACGGGGATCGACGACAAGGGCGCGACGACGCGCGCGGCGTTCACGCTGAAGTAGCGGTCGGGGTGCGTGCGAAGGCCGAGCAGCCGAGGGTGCCCTCGGTCCCCACATCACGGGCATGCGGTGCCAGCGCGTGTCTCATCGCACGACCGCGGAACGTCACGCTACATTGGCGCGCAGCACCAGCTCGCTGGTGGCGCGGCGCACCTGAAGCGCGGCGGCCGCCCCGGCGCGGGCCCCTATAATCCCGGGCTCCCGCCGGTGTAGCTCAGTTGGTAGAGCAGCGCATTCGTAATGCGAAGGTCGACAGTTCGAGTCCGTCCATCGGCACCAGCAGACACCAGGGCCCGCCGGCGTGCGGGCCCTGGCATTTCGGGCCGGCGCAATCGGATGAGGCCGACGCATCGCGCCGTGTCGCTGCTGCTCGTCGGCCTGCTCGCCGCCTGCGCGCCGCTGCCGCAACGCACCGGAATTCCGACCCGCTGGCAGCCGTCGCCCAATTACGACGTGCGGCGCCCGAGCTTCGTGGTGATCCACTACACCAGCGACGAGTCGTCGGCCGACGCGCTGCGCACGCTGACCGACCCGGCATCGCAGGTCAGCGCGCATTACCTCGTCGACCGCGGCGGCGCGATCGTGCAGCTCGTCGACGAGCGCGCGCGCGCCTGGCACGCCGGCGAATCGCGCTGGGGAGCGACGCCCGACCTCAACTCCGCGTCGATCGGCATCGAGCTCGACAACAACGGCCGCGAACCGTACCCGCAGGTCCAGATCGACTCGCTGCTGCGCCTGCTGGATGACCTGCGCCAGCGCTACCGGCTGCCGGCGGCGAACTTCCTCGGCCACGCCGACGTGGCGCCGAGCCGCAAGTCCGACCCGGGGCCGCTGTTTCCGTGGCGCGTGCTCGCGCAGCGCGGCTTCGGTCTCTGGTGCGACCCACCGTACGCGCCGAGCCCACCCGGCTTCGACGCGATATTCGGGCTGCGCGCGATCGGCTACGACGTGACGCGCCCCGAGGCTGCCATCGCGGCCTTCCGGCTGCACTACGCTCCCGGAACGCCAGCCGACGAACCGATCGAGCGCGACAGCGACCTGATCGATTGCCTGGCGAGCAAGTCGCCCGTGCCCTAGCGTCGGCGACCGCCGTGGCGCACTGCCCCGGGGCAAAGGGACTCAGGAATCCTTCTTTCGCGGCACCTTCGCTCCCGAGCGGCGCGCCTCCGACAGCCCGATGGCGATCGCCTGCTTCGGGTTCGACACCTTCTTGCCCGACTTGCCGCTCCTGAGCTTGCCCTTCTTCATCTCGTGCATCGTGGCGCCCACCTTCTCCGATGCCTTCTCGCCGTACTTCGCCATGTCGATCTCCTTCAGGAAAGGCCAGATGCCGTACGAGGGGCAAGGGACATGCCGCCGGCCGACCTCGCGTAGATTCGGTGGCCGTGCGCGCCGAACGCCATGCGAAGGCCGACCCGCCCGAAGACGCGGGCCGCGCCCGGATCGCCTTCACCATCGGGCACTCGACGCGTGCCCTGCCCGAGTTCATCGACATGCTCGCGGGGCACGCGATCGAGACGCTGGTCGACGTGCGCACCGTGCCGCGCTCGCGCCACAACCCGCAGTTCAACGGCGACACGCTGCCCGGCGCGCTGGCACGGGCCGACGTGCAGTACGCGCACGCGCCAGGGCTCGGCGGCTTTCGCCCCACGCGCCCCGATTCGCCCAATGGCGGCTGGCGCAACGCGTCGTTTCGCGGCTACGCCGACTACATGCAGTCGAGCGACTTCGCCGACAACCTGTTCTGGCTGATGCGGCTGGCCGAGCAGCAGCGCGTGGCGCTGATGTGCGCCGAAGCCGTGCCGTGGCGCTGCCACCGCTCGCTGATCGCCGACGCGCTGCTGGTGCACGGCTGGACGGTCGAGGAGATCGTCAGCGCCACCCGCGCCCAGCCGCACCGGCTGACGCCGTTCGCGCACGTGTCCGGCCGCACGATCACCTACCCAGCCGAGGCGCCGGCCGCGCAGGCGTGAGCGGGCGCGCTCGCCGCTTGCGGCGTCACCCGATCCGGTGCAGCACGTCGCCCCGGTGCAGGGCCACGTGATCGGTCCTGTCGCTGCGGATCTCGTACTGCGGATCGTCCGGCGTGCAGCGGTGCATGTGGCCCTTGTAGTCGACGTCGCGCGTGTGCACGCGCACGATGGTGCCGCTCACCGGGCCGGCCTCGGAGTTCCAGCCCACGTGGTCGCCGACGTCGAATTCATGGCGCATGGCGGTCTCCGGGGAGCGCGAGCAGCCGGCGCGCGCGTGCCACGACGGCATCGACCGTGAAGCCGTATTCGCGCAGCAGCACCGCGGCAGGCGCCGAGGCGCCGAAGTGCTCGACCCCGAGCACGTCGCCGCGCTCGCCGACCCAGCGGTGCCAGCCCTGCGCGACGCCGAGCTCCACCGCCAGCCGCGCGTGCACGCCCGGCGGCAGCACCGCGTTGCGGTAGCTCGCCGGCTGCGCCTCGAACAGGTCCCAGCTCGGCATCGACACGCAGCGCACGGCAACGCCTTCGCCTTCCAGCCGTTGGGCGGCGGCGAGCACGAGGGCGACCTCCGAGCCGCTGGCGATCAGGATCAGTGCCGGCTCGCCGCGCGGGGCATCGCTCAGCACGTAGGCGCCGCGGCGCAGGCCGTCGGCGCCCGCCAGGCGGCTGCGGTCCAGCGTGGGCACGTCCTGCCGGGTCAGCACCAGCAGCACCGGCCGCTCGCGCGACTCGATCGCCACCCGCCAGGCGACCGCGGTCTCGTTGGCGTCGGCCGGGCGGATCACGCTGAGCCCGGGGATGGCGCGCAGGCTCGCGAGCTGTTCCACCGGCTGGTGCGTCGGGCCGTCCTCGCCGAGCGCGATGCTGTCGTGGGTGAAGACGTGCACGACGTGCAGCCGCGCCAGCGCGGCCAGCCGGAGCGCCGGGCGCATGTAGTCCGAGAACACCAGGAAGGTCGCGCCGTAGGGAACGACGCCGCCGTGCGCCGCCATGCCGTTGGCGATCGCGCCCATCGCGTGCTCGCGCACGCCGAAGTGCAGGTTGCGTCCGGCCAGGCTCCAGCCGCCGCCGTCCGATCCCTGGGTGTCCTCGCCGGGAGCCGCGGGCGGGTCGAAGTCGCCGAGGCCGGCGAGCGCGGTCTTGGTCGAGGGGTCGAGGTCGCCCGACCCGCCGGTGAGCGCGGGCAGCCGGCGCGCGATCGCGTTCATCACCTTGCCCGACGCGACCCGCGTCGCCATGCCCTTGGCGTCGGCCGGGAACACGGGAATGTCGGCGTCCCAGCCGGGCGGCAGTTCGCCGCGCAGGCTGCGCTGCAGCTCCGCGGCCAGCTCGGGGAAGGCGCGCGCGTAGTCCGCCATGCGAGCGTTCCACTCGGCCTCGGCGCGCGCGCCGCGCGCCAGCACCTGGCGCATGTGCGCGAGCGCCGGCTCGGGAATCAGGAACGGCGGGTCGAGCGGCCAGCCCAGGCGCTGCTTGGTCAGGCGCACCTCGTCGGCGCCGAGCGGCGCGCCGTGCGCCTCGAAGCTGTCCTGCCGGTGCGGCGAGCCCCAGCCCAGGTGCGTGCGCACGAGGATCAGCGACGGTCGCGCCGACTGCGCCCGCGCGGCCTGCAGCGCGGCCGTGATCGCGTCGACGTCGTTGCCGTCGTCGACCCGCGCCGTGCGCCAGCCGTAGGCCTCGAAGCGCGCCGCGCGGTCTTCCGAGAACGTGATGCCGGTGCCGGCCGACAGCGTAACGCGGTTGTCGTCGTACAGGCAGACCAGCTTGCCCAGCTTCAGGTGCCCCGCCAGTGAGGCCGCCTCCGACGCCACGCCTTCCATCAGGTCGCCGTCGCTGACGATCGCGTAGGTGCGATGGTCGACGACGCGATGACCGTCGCGGTTGTAGCGCGCCGCCAGCTGCGCCTCGGCGATCGCCATGCCGACCGCGTTGGCCAGGCCCTGCCCGAGCGGGCCGGTGGTGACCTCGACCCCCGGCGTGTGTCCACGCTCGGGATGGCCCGGCGCCTTGCTGCCCCACTGACGAAAGCGCTCGATGTCGCCGAGCGGGAGGTCGTAGCCGCTCAGGTGCAGCAGGCTGTACAGCAGCATCGAGCCGTGCCCCGCAGACAGCACGAAGCGGTCGCGGTCGGGCCAGTCGGGGTCGCGCGGATTGCACTCGAGCACGCGCGTCCACAGCGCGTAGGCCATCGGCGCGGCGCCCATCGGCATGCCCGGGTGGCCGCTGTTCGCCTTCTGCACCGCATCGACCGAGAGGAAGCGGATGGTGTCGATGCACAGTTGGTCGATCGGATCGGACATGACGACTCCTGTTCGGGCTGGCAGGTTCGATCTCCACCCGCGGCAGTGGGTTCTATACCCATGCGAGCGCCTTGCGCCGGACATGCGCGACCATGATCGGTGACGCCGGCCGCGCGAGGCGGCCGGCCACCACCGGAGAAGCCATGCAACTCGGGATGATCGGTCTGGGTCGGATGGGCTCGAGCATGGTCCGCCGCCTGCTCACGAAGGGCCATGCCTGCGTCGTGCACGACGCGCAGGCGCCGGCGGCCGAGGCGCTGCGTCGCGAGGGCGCCGTCGCGGCGGCGTCGCTCGCCGAGCTGGTGCCCGCGCTGGAGCGGCCGCGCGCGGTCTGGCTGATGCTGCCGGCGGGCGCGGTCGATGGCGTGCTCGATGCGCTGACCGCGCAGCTCGACGCGGGCGACATCGTGATCGACGGCGGCAATTCGCACTACCACGACGACATTCGACGCGCCGAGCGGCTCGGCGCGGCCGGTCTCCACTACGTCGACGTGGGCACGAGCGGCGGCGTCGCCGGCGGCGAGCGGGGCTACTGCCTGATGATCGGCGGCGAAGCGGCGACGGTCGAGCACTTGAAGCCGATCTTCGCGGCGCTGGCGCCCGGTGTCGGCGCGGCGCCGCGCACCCCCGGCCGCGCCGGCGCCACCGACGATGCCGAGCAGGGCTTCCTGCACTGCGGCGCTCACGGCGCCGGGCACTTCGTCAAGATGGTCCACAACGGCATTGAATACGGCGTGATGGCGGCGTACGCCGAAGGGCTCGACATCCTGCGCCACGCCAACGTCGGCCGGGGCGAGCACGCCGTCGACGCCGAGACGACGCCGCTGCGCCACCCGGAGCTGTACCGCTACAACATGGACCTGGGCGCGATCGCCGAAGTCTGGCGCCGCGGCAGCGTGATCGGGTCGTGGCTGCTCGACCTGACCGCGCGCGCGCTGCTGAAGGACCCGCAGCTCGGCGCTTACGACGGCCGCGTGTCGGATTCCGGCGAGGGCCGCTGGGCGTTGCACGCGGCGATCGACGAGGCGGTGCCGGCGCACGTCCTGAGCGCGGCGCTGTACGAGCGCTTCACGTCGCGCGGCGAAGGCGACTTCGCAAACCGCGTGCTGTCGGCGATGCGCCACGAGTTCGGCGGCCACGTCGAGAAGAAGGGGTAGGTCCGATGGGCGCACCGACGATGGCAGGCCGGCCCGGCTCGGCGCCGCGTTCCGACGCGCTCGTCGTGTTCGGCTTCACCGGCGACCTGGCCGGCAAGAAGATCCTTCCCGCGCTCTACGCGATGGTGAGGAAGGGCACGCTCGACGTACCGATCATCGGCGTCGCCTCGTCGAAGTGGAGCGTCGACGAGCTGCACCGGCGAGTGCGCGACAGCGTGGCGCAGGCCGGCGGGATCGACGACCGCGCCGCCTTCGATCGGCTGGTCTCGCTGCTGCGCTACGTCAGCGGCGACTACGAGGACCCGGCCACCTTCCGGGCGCTGAAGGCCGCGCTCGGCGGCGCGCAACGGCCAGCGCACTACCTGGCGATCCCGCCGTCGCTGTTCGCCACCGTGATCCGCAGCCTCGGCGCCGCCGGGCTGGCAGCGAACGCCCGCGTGATCGTCGAGAAGCCGTTCGGCCGCGACCTGGCGTCGGCCATCGAGCTTGACGCGGTCGCCCGGTCGGCGTTCGACGAGTCGTCGATCTTCCGCATCGACCACTACCTCGGAAAGGAGGCGATCATGAACATCCTCTATTTCCGCTTCGCCAATTCCTTCCTCGAGCCGATCTGGAACCGCAGTCACGTGGCGAGCGTGCAGGTGACGCTGGCCGAGGACTTCGGCGTCGGCCAGCGCGGCGCCTTCTACGAGACCGCCGGCTGCCTGCGCGACGTGATCGAGAACCACCTGTTCCAGATCGTCGCGCTGCTGGCGATGGAGCCGCCGGCCTACCAGAGCTTCGAGGCCGTGCACCGCGCCAAGGCCAGCGTGTTCCATGCAATGCGCCCGCTCGCGCCCGACGACGTGGTGCGCGGGCAGTACGGCGGCTACCGGACCGAGAAGGGGGTCGCGCCCGACTCCGACGTCGAGACGTTCTGCGCGCTTCGCCTGCACATCGACTCGTGGCGCTGGGCCGGCGTGCCGTGGTACCTGCGCTCGGGCAAGCGGCTGCCGCGCACCGCGGTCGAGGTGCTGGTGCAGCTGCAGCCGCCACCGCAGCGCCTGTTCGATGACTCCCACCCCGTCGGCGCGCGCGCCAACTACGTGCGCTTCAAGCTGCAGCCGGCCACGGCGATCGCGCTGGCGGCGCGCGTCAAGCGCGCGGGCAAGGGCTTCGTCGGCGACCAGCGCGAGCTCTACCTTTGCGAGGAGACACCGAACGAGGACTCGACCTACGAGCGGCTGCTCGGCGACGCGATGGCCGGCGACGGCGCGCTCTTCACCAGCCAGGACGCCGTCGTGGCCGCCTGGGCCGTCGTCGACCCGGTGCTCGAGAACCATCACCGCGCCCTGCCCTACGCGCCCGGCACGTGGGGCCCGCAGGCCGCCGACGCACTGATCGCGGGCGACGGCGGCTGGCACAACCCCACTGCCGAGTTGCGTGCCGGTACCGCGCCGTGCTGACGACCTGAAAGCGACGATGAACGCCAACACCCGCAAGCTGCACGACCTCGGCCAGAGCCTGTGGCTCGACAACCTGAGCCGCGAGCTGCTGACCAGTGGCACGCTGGCGCACTACATCGCCGAGCTGTCGGTGACGGGACTGACCTCCAACCCGACGATCTTCGAGCACGCGATCGGCCACGGCAGCGCCTACGACGCGGCGATCGCCGCAGGGGCGCGGCGCGGCGCGTCGGGCGAGGAGCTGTTCCTCGCGCTCGCGCTCGACGACCTGAGGCACGCCGCGGACCTGTTCCGCCCGGTTCACGACGCCACCGACGGCGTCGACGGCTGGGTGTCGCTCGAGGTCTCGCCGCTGCTCGCCGACGACACCGCGCGGACGATCGCGGCGGCCGCGCGCCTGCATGCCGCCGCCGCGCGGCCGAACCTGTTCATCAAGATCCCCGGCACGCCCGCGGGCATCCCGGCGATCGAGGCATCGATCTTCGCCGGCGTGCCGGTCAACGTCACGCTGCTGTTCTCGCGCGAGCAGTACATCGCGGCGGCCGACGCCTACCTGCGCGGCATCGAACGGCGCATCGCCGCCGGGCTCGACCCGAAGGTCGCGTCGGTCGCCTCGCTGTTCGTCAGCCGCTGGGACGTCGCCGTGAAGGACCGGGTGCCGCCGCCGCTGCGCAACCGGCTGGGCATCGCGATCGCGATGCGCACCTACAGGGCGTACCGCGAGCTGCTCGCCTCGGCACGCTGGCAGGGGCTGGCGCGCGCCGGCGCGTGGGCCCAGCGGCTGCTGTGGGCGAGCACCGGCACCAAGGACCCGCAGGCCCCCGACACACTCTACGTCGACGCGCTCGTCGCCCCCGACACGATCGACACCCTGCCCGACAAGACGCTGCTCGCGTTCGCCGACCACGGCCGCTGCGACGCCGTGCTCGCGCCCGACGGCGGCGACGCGGAGGCGGTGCTGGCGCAGTTCAGGCGCGAAGGCGTCGACGACGCCGCGCTCGCCGCGCGCCTGCAGCGCGAGGGCACCGAGTCGTTCTCGGCATCGTGGCGTGCGGTACTGGCGCGCCTCGACGACAAGCGCTTGCAGCTGGTTGCAGCGCGAGGGGCGCAGCCGTGACGATCAGCCCGCTCGCCGGCCGGCCGGCGCCGCCGTCGCTGCGCATCGACGTCGACCGGCTCGTCGCCGCCTACTACGCCGAGGTGCCCGACGCTTCGGTGCCGGCGCAGCGCGTCGCCTTCGGCACCTCGGGGCACCGCGGCTCGTCGCTCGACGTCTCGTTCAACGAGGCGCACGTGCTGGCGATCACGCAGGCGATCTGCCGCTACCGCCAGGGGCGCGGCATCGACGGGCCGCTCTTCCTGGGCATCGACACGCACGCGCTATCGGCGCCGGCGTGTGCCAGCGCGCTCGAGGTGCTGGCCGCCAACGGCGTCGACGTGATGCTCGCGGTCGACGACGAGTACACGCCGACACCGGCGGTCTCGCATGCGATCCTGACGCACAACCGCGGCCGCGCGTCGGGCCTGGCCGACGGCATCGTCGTGACGCCGTCGCACAACCCGCCGGCGGATGGCGGCTTCAAGTACAACCCGCCTCACGGCGGCCCGGCCGACGCGGCCGTCACTGGCTGGATCGAGGCCGAGGCCAACGCGCTGCTCGAGCGCCGGCTCGGGGGCGTACGACGCGTCCCGCACGCGCAGGCGCTGCGTGCGCCGACCACGCACCGCCACGACTTCCTCGGCGCCTACGTCGGCGAGCTCGACCGGGTCGTCGACCTGCAGGCGATCCGCGACGCGCGCGTGCGCATCGGCGTGGACCCGCTCGGCGGCGCCGGGGTCCACTACTGGGCGCGCATCGCCGAGCGCTACGGGATCGACCTGAGCGTCGTCAACGACGCCGTCGACCCGACCTTCGCCTTCATGACGGTCGACTGGGACGGCCGCATCCGCATGGACCCGTCGTCGCCGTACGCGATGCAGCGCCTGCTCGGCATGAGGAACGCCTTCGACGTCGCGCTCGCCTGCGACACCGACCACGACCGCCACGGCATCGTCACGCCGGGCGCCGGCCTGCTGCCGCCGAACCACTACCTTTCGGTCGCGATCGACTACCTGTTCCGGCATCGGCCGCAGTGGAGCGCGCAGGCCGCGATCGGCAAGACGGTCGTCACCACGCAGCTCATCGACCGCGTGGCCGCGCGGCTCGCTCGCACGCTGCTCGAGGTGCCGGTGGGCTTCAAGTGGTTCGCAGCCGGCCTGCAGGACGGCGCGCTCGGCTTCGCCGGCGAGGAGAGCGCGGGCGCCACCTTCCTGCGCCGCGACGGCACGGTCTGGACCACCGACAAGGACGGCATCGCCGCCGCGCTGCTCGCGGCCGAGATCACGGCACGCTCGGGACGCGACCCCGGCCGCCTGTACGAGGCGCTCGCGCATGAGCTCGGCGGCCCGGTGGCCGACCGGGTCGAGGCTGCCGCGACGGCGCAGCAGAAGCAGCGGCTGGCGGCGCTCGCGCCGGCGCAGGTGCGCAGCAGCGAGCTGGCCGGCGAGAAGATCACCGCCATCCTCGGCAAGGCGCCGGGCAATGGCGCCGCGATCGGCGGCATCAAGGTGGTCGCCGCCAGCGGCTGGTTCGCCGCGCGGCCGTCGGGCACCGAGGACATCTACAAGATCTACGCGGAGAGCTTCATCGGCGCCGGCCACCTGCAGCGCATCCTCGAGGAGGCGCAGGCGCTCGTCGATCGGGCGATCGCATCGCCCGCGGCTACTTGACGGGCGCGCGCTCCGCGTTGGCGCCGATGCCCCGGGCGAAGCGCTCGACGAGCGGCAGCGGCAGGTCGTGTCCCATGCCGTCGACCAGATCGAGGGTCGCGCCGGGCAGCTTCCTCGCGAGGTCGTGGGCGGCCGCCACCGGCACCAGCGGGTCGGCCTGGCCGTGGATGACGTGCACCGGGGCGCGTACGCGATGCAGCAGCGCCGAGCGGTCGCCGTCGGCCGCCATCGCGACGAGCTGGCGCGCCGTGCCGCGCGGCCGCCACGACCGGTGCACCATGGCCTCGATGCGCCGGTGCAGTTCGGTCGGGTCCGGCTGGTAGGCCGGGCTGCCGATCAGCCTCAGCAGGTCTTCCAGCTGCGGCACCGCCATCTCGCGCGCGAACGGCCGCGTGAAGCGCGTCAGCAGCGCGCGCTGCAGCAGCGGACGCGCCTGCGGCAGGTGGCGTGCGCCCGAGGTGGTCATCATCAGCGTCAGGCTGCGCACGCGCGCGGAGTGACGCGCCGCGAGGTGCTGGGCGATCATGCCGCCCATCGACGCCCCGCACACATGCGCCTGCGCGATGTGCAGCGCGTCCATCACGCCGAGCGTGTCGGCCGCCATGTCGGCCAGCGAATAGGGCGCGGCGATCGGCAGGCGCAGCGCGTACTTCAGGCCCGACCATCCGAGGTGCGGCACGCCCAGCTCGTCGAACGACTGGCTCAGGCCGATGTCGCGGTTGTCGAAGAGGACGACGCGAAAGCCGCGCTGCAGCAGCGCGTGCACCAGCTCGTCGGGCCACGCCGTGAGCTGCATCCCCAGGCCCATGACGAGCAGCAGCGCCGGGGCCGACGCCGGGCCGTGGTCCTCGACCTCGATGGCGATGCCGTTCGCGCTGACCCTCATGCGCGCGGTGGCTCGGTGCGGAAGAACCAGCGCCGCGCGCCGTCAACCTCGAAGCGGCGCCAAGCCTGCGGCTGCTGCGCGAGGCGGTCGGCGATGACGTACAGCACCAGCGGGTTCAGGCCCATGCCGAGATGGCTGGCAGCCGGCACCTCGATGTTCTCGGTGTGTGGCAGGTCGTGGTTGAGGCTGCAGCGCCAGGCGACCACGCCGTCGCTGCGCGAGTAGATCGACGTCGTCGGCACGGGCGGGGCCTCGTGCAGGCGCGCGACGAGTTCCGGGTCGAGCGCGGAGGACGTGCCGCTCACCAGCTCGAACAGCCGCCAGGCGTTGGTCGCGCGCGGGTGGCCGCTGAACGGCGACCCGAGCGTGATCACGCAGCGCACCACCTGCGGCATGGCCTTGGCCAGCTCGCGCGCGAACAGCCCGCCCAGGCTCCAGCCCACCAGGCTGACGGGCTCGCCGTGGCGCCGCGCTTTCTCGCGCACCAGCGCCTCGCAGGCCTCGATCACACCGCCGCGCGGGCCGAAGTTGAAGCCCTGCTCCCACGGGTAGGCGGTGTAGCCGCGGGCGCGCAGGAAGCTGCGCATCGGCGCCGTGGTGAGGTCGGACACGCCCAGACCGGGGAACACGATGACCGGATGTTCGTCGCCCGCGGGAAGCCGGCTGAACCAGGGCGTCGCCGCGATCGTCGCGGCGTATTCCCAGGGTGCGCGGCCTTCCAGCAGCATCTGCCACAGGCCGGGCGGCCGCAACGAGGGGTCGTGGCCGAGCAGGTCTCGCATGCTCATCGGGTGGGTGTCGCGGCGCGGACCATGCCGCGCCCGGAGTGCCTGGGCGAGCGCATCGCGGCCTTCGCTGCCGGCAGCTGCTGCAGGCGCACGAACGCGGCGCGCAGGCCGTCGGCGAACGTCCCGATGTCGGGCATGGCCTGCGCGCAGGCCACCATGCCGAAGTCCAGCGACTCGTCGTAGCTCTGCACCGTCACGTTCAGCGCCACGCCGTGGACGACGATCGAGGTGGGGAAGACGTGCAGCAGACGCGCACCGGCCAGGTACAGCGGCGCCGGCGGCCCCGGCACGTTGGAGATGGTGACGTTCGCGATCGGCGGCAGCCGCTCCGCCGCATGGGCGCGACCGTACAGCGCACTGCCCGCCTGCAGCAGCCACGGCACGCCGATCGACGGGAAGTCGGTCGGCAGCAGGCTCTTCACGCCGCTCACCGTCGTCTTCATCGACGCAGTGGCGGCGCGGATGTGCGCCAGGCGCCTGGCATCGTCGGCAAGGTTGCTGCCGAGGCTGACCAGCGTGATGGAAGCCTGGTTGTTGGCGCGAGTGTCGCCGCTGGCGCGCAGCGAGATCGGCACCGCCGCGATCAGCGACTTGCGCGGCAGCGTGTGCTGCGCCGCGAAGTGGCTGCGCAGCGCCGTGCTGCACAGCCATAGCACGATGTCGTTGAGCGTCGCGTCGTGGGCACGCGCCGCCACCTTGAGCGCCGCGATCGGCAGCGTGACGCCCGCGAACACGCGCTCGGTCGTCACGCTGGCGTTCAACGGCGTGCGCGGCGCGAGCGTGAGCCTGCCCGCGCGCGGCCCCTTCGAGCCGCCCAGCGCCCGGGCAGCGGCGCCGGACAACGCGCGAACGACGCTCGGCAGCGCCTTCAGCCAATGCCCCGCCTGCTGCAGCTGATGGCCGAGCGCCCCGCCGATCAGCTCGGTGATGTCGGGGCCGGCCTCCACGGCCGGCCGCGGGCGCGGCGGCGCGCGCAGTCGCCTCGGTCGCGCGCTCGGATCGAGCAGCGCCTGCAGCAGCGCGACGGCAGCCTGTCCGTCGACCGCGGCGTGGTGGATCTGCAGGTACAGGCCGACGCGCCTTTCACCGCGCGGGCCCGCCGCCAGGCCCTCGATGACGTGGAACTTCCACAGCGGCCGGCGGCGGTCGAGCCGCTGCGCGTGCAGCGCCGCCACCTGCGCCTCGAGCTGCGCCTGGCCGCTGCCCGCGGGCAGCCTCACCTCGACGATGTGGCGGCGCAGGTCGGGGCGGGCATCGAGCCACACCGGATTGTCCAGATCCAGCGGCATCGGCCGCAGCCGGCGGCGCAGCGGCGCCATCCACGGCAATCGGGCCGCCAGGTGGCGCCGCAGCCGGTCGACGAAGCGGCCGCGCTGCGACGGCGGCAGCTCGTAGACGTGCAGCGCGCCGACATGCATCGGCATCTCGGGCGTCTCGAGGAACAGGAACAACGCGTCGAGGCCCGACAGCCGCTGGATCATCCGGTCGATGCTAGGGCGCGCGTCACGCCCGATGAGCCCGGGGATGCCCTAGATCGCGCCGCGGACGTGAATCGGCGCACGAAAGGCCCGGCTCTCGCGCCGGGCCCGCGCCATTGCGGCGCCTTCGGCTAGCGCGACTTCGCGCCCTCGCGCGCCTCCTTCAGCAGCCGGTCGCGGTCCTGCTTGGCGACGCGCAGGCACTCGCGCTGGGCATCGCGCCCCTGCTCCTTGCGGCAATCCTTCTGCGCCTGGGCCCAGGCGGCGGCGGCCTCCTTGCGGGCGGCGGCCGGCGCCTCGGCCGAAGGCTCGCTGGTGAGCTGTTCGCGCGACGTGTCGGTCGAGTTCTGGGCGAAGGCGGCCGACGACAGCCCGGCGAGGCCGAGCGCGGCCGCTGCGGCGAGCGCGCTGAGTTTCATGATGGTCTCCGATGCGGGCCTGCCGGCCCGAGACTACTGTGACCGCCAGGCCACCGCGAAGTTCGCGCCGCCGCCGCTCAGCGCGCGACCACCACGCGCGCAACGGGGGGACGCCGGCGCCAGCCGCGCGGCGGGCGCGGCGCTTGCCCCGTGCCGTACGCCTGGCGCGCCAGCGACAGCCGTTCGAGCCGTTCCGCCACGCGCTCGTTGAACGAGTCGCGGGGCCACTCGCCCCTGGCGCCGCACACGCCGGCCGGCAGGCCGGTGAGGAGCTCGATCGCTGCGTCGACGTCGTCGACAGCGTGCACATGGAAGGCGCCCCGGGCGGCGGCCTCGACCACTTCCTCGCGCAGCATCAGGTGCCGCACGTTCGACACGGGGATCAGCACGCCCTGCGTGCCGTCGAGCCCGCGCGCGCGGCAGACGTCGAAGAAACCTTCGATCTTCTCGTTGACCGCGCCGACGGCCTGCACCCGGCCGAACTGGTTGATCGACCCCGTGACCGCGAGCGACTGGCGGATCGGCACGCCGGCCAGCGCAGACAGCAGCGCGCACAGCTCGGCCAGCGAGGCGCTGTCGCCCTCGACCGGCGCGTAGCTCTGCTCGAACACCAGGCTGGCCGCCAGCGACAGCGGCAGCGCCTGCGCGTAGCGCGCGCCCAGGAAGGCGGCGAGGATCATCACGCCCTTGGAGTGCAGCGGCCGCCCGAGGCGCGACTCGCGCTCGATGTCGACGACCTCGCCCTCGCCGAGCCGCGCGGTCGCGGTGATGCGCACCGGTCGGCCGAACGCGAAGTCGCCGAGTTCGGCGACCGCAACGCCGTTGACCTGGCCGACGTGTTCGCCGGCGGTGGCGATCAGCAGCGTGTCGTGGCGCACGGCATCGTGCAGCCGCTCGCGCAGCCGGTCGGCGCGATGCTCGCGCGCGGCCAGCGCACGCCGCACGTCGTCCGCGCCGATGGCCGCGTGCGCGGCCTGCGCCGCGAAGGCGCCGGCCTCCTGCAGCAGGTCGTCGAGCACGCGGGTGCGCGTGGACAGCTTGTCGGCGTCGCCGGCCAGCCGCGACGCCTCCTCGACCAGCCGCGCGACGGCCCCGCGCTCGAGCGGGCGCAGCCCGCGCGCGCCAGCGAGGCGAGCAGCCGTGCCAGCTCGCGCGTGCTCGCAGCGACGCGCTCGACCTCGTCCTCGAAGTCCGCGGCAATCTTGAACAGCTCGCCGAACTCGGGGTCCAGCTCCTGCAGCAGGTAGTAGTGCAGCCGCTCGCCGAACAGGACGACCTTGAGCCGCGCCGGGATCGGCTCGGGCTCGAGCGGCAGCGTGCTGGCCCAGCCGATCAGCTGGGGCAGTGACTCGATGACGATCTCGCCGCTGCGCAGCGCCCGCTTCAGGCCGCTCCACGCGTACGGCTGCGCCAGCACCTGCGCCGCGTCGAGCATCAGGTAGCCACCGTTGGCGCGGTGCAGCGCGCCCGGCTTGATCAGCGTGAAATTGCTGAGCAGCGTGCCGAGGTGGGCCACGTGGTCGACGCGGCCGACCAGGTTCGGGTAGGTCGGGTTGTCGCAGGCCTGCACCGGCGCGGGGTCGCCCGCAGCATGGCCGACCAGCAGGTTGACCTGGTAGCGCACCAGCGACAGGTTGCCGGTGAACCCGGCCAGTTCCTCGTCCTCGCCGCGCGGCTGCTCGCGCAGCTGCTCGGCGGCCTCGACGACGTCGGCGCGCACCTCTTCGAGGAAGGCGAGCACCGCGGGCAGCGCCGCAAAGCTCTGCTTCAGCTCGTCGATCAGATGGCCCGCCGCGAGCGCCATGGCGTCGCGCGTGGCGTCGCGGATGCGCGTGTGCATCTCGCGACGCAGCCGCGGCAGCTCCTGGGTCAGCTGCTGCAGTTGCTCGCGCAACGACTCCATCACCCGGGCGATGCGCTCGCGTTCCTCGTCGGACAGCTTCTCGATCTGCTCGGCCGTCATCGGCTCGCCGTCCTTCAGCGGTGCGAAGGCGAAGCCCTGCGGCGTGCGCAGCAGCGCGACGCCCTGCGCGGCAGCGCTCTCGGCCAGCGTCTGCAGCGCGGCCTCCTCGCGCTGCTTGACTTCCTTCTGGATCGCCTCGACGCGCGAGCGAAACTCGTCGCTGTCGAAGGCACCGGCGATCGCCTTGCCCAGCTCGGCCACGAAATCCTGCATCTCGCTGCGCAGGCGCGCGCCCTCGCCCGCGGGCAGGCTGAGCACGCGCGGCCGGTTCGGCTCGGCGAACCGGTGGACGTAGCACCAGTCATCGGGCGTCGGCCGCGTCGCGGCGTGCGCCTGCAGCAGGCGGCGCACGACCTCATGGCGGCTGCTGCCGGGCCGGCCGAGCACGAACGGGTTGTAGCCGCGCCCGGGCACGTCGAGCGCGAGACGCAGCGCCTCGACTGCACGCGCCTGCCCGAACGGCTGCTCGGGCTCGGGCAGCGACTCGGTGGTGTCGAAGTCGAGCGCCTGCGGGTCGCAGCATGTGCGCAGTCGCTCGGGTGCGAGGGGGGCGGCGGCCGACCGCATCATGGGGTGCAGAAGGCGCGCTCGCCGTCGTTTGTTCGTGTCATGGGCGGTCGGTTTCGGCAGCCGGGCCGGCGCGAACGATGCCCCAGCGCGGGCGCCGCCGCCTTGCGCTGGCGCAAGGCACGCCGGCGCGCAACACCGTTTGACCGATCGCAACGTCGCCCTGCCGGCACGGGCCACACTGGCCCACCAACGAAGGACGGGAGAGCCCCATGCCCAGTGCACCGAGCACGCACCCGCAGGTCGGCGCACCCGACCCGGAACGCGACACCTCGCCGATCGTCGGCGAGGACGACGTCGAGGTCGAGCCGAACGTCACCACCAACTGCTGCTACTTCAACGGCAAGCCCTACGACTACGGCGCATTCGTGCAGAGCGGCGACGAGCTGCTGCGCTGCGAGGCGCCGGGCGTCTGGGTCCGCGAAGGCGAGCTCAGGCCGCGCAAGGCCGGCTAGCCGCCTGCCGCCGCCGATCCCGTGCGCTGTCTGGTCACCGGCGGATCGGGCTTCCTCGGCATCAACCTGGTGCGGCGCCTGCTCGCCCAGGGCTGGCCGGTGCGCACGCTCGACATCGCCGGGTTCGACTACCCCGAGCGCGACCGCATCGAGGCGATCGTGGGCGACATCCGCGACGCCGCGCTCATGGGGCGTGCAACGGCCGGGGTCGACGCTGTCGTCCACTGCGCGGCCGCGCTGCCGCTGGCCAGCGCCGCCGAGATCGCCTCGACCGACATC
>JBLMVT010000536.1:0-3179 GCA_050256835.1 Betaproteobacteria bacterium
GCCTGCGCGCACGCCGCGGGCACGCCGCATCGCCTCGACCAGCGGCGTGGCCTGCAGCGCCGCTGCGCGGCCGAAGCGCGCATGAGTGCCATCGTGGGCGGTGACGACGCCGTGGAACACGCCGGCTGCGTTGCCCGAGGTCTCCAGCGCCGGCGCCGGGCGACGGTCGACCACCGTGCTTGCCACCCCCACCTCGGTCAGCGCCCACGCCGCAGCACAGCCGGCCAGCCCGCCGCCGACCACCAGGCAGTGCGACGGCCGCGCGGCGGGCACGCGCCCCGGCGGCAGGCGTGCAATGAAGCGCGGCGCGAAGCGTGCGACCGTCATCTCGCGCTTGGCGCCGAAGCCCGCCGCCTTCTCGACCGCGAAGCCGGCACGCGCGAGGCCGTCGCGCACCGCGCGCGCGACGCTCCAGGTGGCTGCCGTCGCGCCCGGCGCGGCCAGCCGCGCGAGCGCCTCGAACACGCGCGGCTCCCACATCCCCGGGTTGGTCGCCGGCGCAAAGCCGTCGAGGTAGAAGGCGTCGACGCGGGCGACCAGCTCGGGCAGCACGGCGCGTGCGTCGGCCAGCGCGAGCAGCAGCCGCAGGCGGCCGTGCGCGAAGCGCAGCAGGTGCAGGTTGGGCGTGAGCGGCGGCCACTGCTCGATGAGCTCGTCGGCCAACGGGGCCAGCGGCGAGCCCGCGTGGACGCGGGCAAGGTCGGCGCGCGTGAGCGGGTGCTGCTCGACGGCGACGTAGTGCAGCCGCTCGCAGCGTGCCGGGTCGCTGCGCCACGCCTCCCGGGTCGCGAGGAAGTTGTGGCCGAGGCCGAACCCGCACTCGAGCACGACGAAATCGGCCCGCCCGCGCCAGCGCTCGGGCAGGCCGTTGCCGCCGAGGAAGACATGGCGCGCCTGGCCGAGCGCGCCGGCCTGCGGATGGTAGACGTCGCCGTAGTGCGGCGAGCGCGGCACGCCGGCGACGTCGAAGTCGAGCACCGCGGGCTGCACCGGGGTGGTCTTCATGCGGGCGCTTCGGCGCGCGCGGCCAGCCAGTCGAGCAGCTGCGGCTGCACGGCGGCCAGGTTGCGATAATCGAGCACGGCCGGGCTCATCGAGGCGAGCGCGTCGTGCAGGCGGCGCGCGCGTGCCGGCGTGTCGATCGCCGCGGCCAGCGGCTGCAGCTCGACATGGATGGTGAACACCGCCTGGCGCAGCGCCGGCAGCGGCAGGAAGGTCTGGCGCTCGGTGCGCCAGCGCGCCAGCGCGACCACCTCGTCGACGCCCGCGCCGCGCGGCCAGCGCTCGCGCGCCAGGCGGGCGGGATGGGCATGCAGCCGGCTGTGCGAGGTGACGGTCCAGACGAAGCGCTCCCAGCGCTCGTCTCCGGTCACCAGCCGCAGCAGGTGCTCGGCGGCCTTGACGACGAGCGCGTTGTCGGCGACCGGGGCGTGCACCTCGGCGAAGTGGCGGCCGACCTTGTCCTCGGGCGCCCAGTGGGAGGGCAGGCAGATCGCGAGCCAGACGATGCGCCCGCTCGCGCCGTCGACGACGGCGAAGTCCTCGGCAAACGCCAGCGCGAGCAGACCGGCCAGCCGCCAGCCGCGAGGCAGCGCGTCCAGGCAGGTGCCGATCTCGGCCGGCGCGCGCGCGTCGAGCGGGCGCGCGACGTCGCCGCGCACCGTCCAATGCAGCCTGGCGGCGCTGGCGCTCGCCCCATCCCACGCGAAGTCGTGCGGCCATTCCCGCGCGGCCTGGGCGGCGAGCGCGTGGAGCGCGGGCCCCGCGTCGAACCCGGGCTCGGCGAGCAGCGCCTGATCGGCAAAACACGACAGCACGGCGAGCTTCTCGCGCAGCGCGCGGTCGTGGAAGCGGTTCGGCGTGAGCTGGGCCGTGCCCGGAGCGATGCGGCGCAGGCCGGGCTGCATGCGAAAGGGCGCGCCGACGGCGGCGTCGAAATCGAAGCTCATGGCGCCGATGGTGCCGCAAACGAAACGGGCGCCCGCAGGCGCCCGCCGTCGAACGGGGCGCCGCAGGCGCCCGCTCGTGTCTTCAGACTCTCTTTCGGTACTCGTGCGTGCGGGTGTCGATCTCGATCCGGTCGCCGTTCTCGACGAACAGCGGCACGGCGATCTCGAAGCCGGTCGCGGTCTTGGCCGGCTTCATCACCTTGCCCGAGGTGTCGCCCTTGACGGCGGGCTCGGTCGTGATTTCGCGCACCAGCGTGGTCGGCAGCTCGACCGAGATCGCCTTGCCCTCGTAGAACACCACCTCGACCGGCATGTTGTCCTCGAGGTACTGGATCGCATCGCCCATGTTGTCGGCCTCGACCTCGAACTGGTTGTACTCGGCGTCCATGAAGACGTACATCGGGTCGGCGAAGTAGGAGTAGGTGCACTCCTTCTTGTCGAGCACGATCTGGTCCATCTTGTCGTCGGCCTTGAAGACGACCTCGGTGCCCGAGCTGTTGAGCAGGTTCTTCAGCTTCATGCGCACGGTGGCGGCGTTGCGGCCGCCGCGGCTGTATTCGGTCTTCAGCACGACCATCGGGTCGCGGCCGTTCATGATCACGTTGCCGGCGCGGATTTCCTGAGCGAGTTTCATGTTGCGTTCACTGTGCAGCAGCGCCGGGACGGGTTCGGGCAGGAGGCGCCGCCTGGGATCCCCGATTGGGGTTGGATATGGGTCCGTCGCGCGAGACTGCAAGCCCGAGGTGCGGCCCGCGCAAAGCCGCCCATTCTACCGTCTGGCCCCCACGAAACCGAGCAGCTGCGAGCCGAGGTCGTCCTGCTGCGCCAGCGCGTCGCGCCAGCACAGCACCTGCGCCCGCCAGGCCGCGGCGTCGGGCCAGCGCGCCGGCCAGGGTGCGAGGCCGTTCCAGGCGTGCATCAGCTCTCGCACCGCATCGGCGAGCGCCGGCGCCGTGCCGGCCAGGTGGCGCGCCAGGAAGGCGTCGAGCTTGGCGACGTGGGCGCCGTCGGACTGGGCGTAGATCTGCCAGACGAACGGCGCGCCGGCCCACTGCGCGCGCACGAACGAGTCCTCGCCGCGCACGAAGTTGAGGTCGCAACTCCACAGCAGGCGGTCGTAGTCGGCCTGTTCGAGCCAGGGCAGCGGGTGCGCGCGCAGTGCGCCGCGCGCCAGGACGGGGCCGAGCGCCAGAAGGCGGCCTGCGCGCCGGCGTCCGCGCGGAACGCGTC
>JBLMVT010000537.1:0-2728 GCA_050256835.1 Betaproteobacteria bacterium
CGTCGGGCCGCAGTGCGACGCGCCACGGCGCGAGCAGGGCGTCCGCGCCGAGCGCGGCATGTGTCGCGGCGCCAGCCAGGCCGAACAGCTGCAGCTCGCCGCTGGCGTCGGCGAGCTTGCAGCGCGCGCGCAGCACGAACATCGACAAGCGCTTCAGCGTGGCGGCGAGCAGATCGGCGCTGCAGGCCAGCAGCAGCTCGTCGGGCGCGCTGCGCCAGACGACGAAGGTCGCCAGCAGCCGGCCCTTGGCCGAGCAGTAGCCGGCCAGCCGCGCCTCGTCGAAGTCCAGCCCCGCGACGTCGTTGGTGAGCTGGCCCTGCAGGAACGACGCGGCCTCCTCGCCGCGGGCGCGGATCACGCCCAGGTGCGTGAGCGGGACGATGCCTTCGATGGAGAAAGTGTCTGGCATGCGCCCATTATCATCAGCGCCCATGGACATTGCGGGCGTGGGCCTTCGCCGATGAGGTCGTGGCGCGCGCTGCTGGTCGCAGCGCTGGTCCTTGCGCTCGGCGCAGCCTCCGCCGCCGTGTGGTGGCTCGAGCGGCCCCTGCCGCTGACGCGCGACACCGTCGAGCTGTCGGTCGAGCCCGGCACGCCGCCGCGCGAGGTGGCGCAAGGCTGGGTGCGCGCGGGCATCGACACCTCGCCTTGGCTGCTGTACCAGTGGTTCCGCTGGTCGGGGCATGCGCGCGCGATCCGCGCCGGCAGCTACGAGGTCGAGCGCGGCATCACGCCGCGCCGCCTGCTCGACAAGATGGTGCGCGGCGACGAGGTGCTGCAGACCGTGCGCCTGATCGAGGGCTGGACCTTCCGGCAGTTCCGCAACGAGCTCGAGCGCGCGCCGAGCCTCAAGCAGACGCTGGCCGGCGTGCCCGATGCGGCGGTGATGGCGGCGATCGGCGCCAGCGGCGTCGCCCCCGAGGGCCGCTTCTTCCCCGACACCTACGCGTACAGCAAGGGTGCCAGCGACAAGGCGGTGCTGGCGCGCGCATACGGGGCGATGCAACGCCACCTGGCCGCGGCCTGGGCCGAGCGTCGCGCCGACCTGCCGCTGCGCTCGCCCGACGAGGCGCTGATCCTCGCCTCGATCGTGGAAAAGGAGACCGGCGTCGAGGCCGACCGCGGCAAGGTGGCCGCCGTGTTCCTCAACCGGCTGCGCGCGGGCATGCCGCTGCAGACCGACCCGAGCGTCATCTACGGCCTGGGAACCAACTACGACGGCAAGCTGCACAAGCGCGACCTGCTGAGCGACACGCCGTACAACACCTACACGCGGCCGGGCCTGCCGCCGACGCCGATCGCCATGCCGGGGCGCGCCGCGCTGCTCGCCAGCGTGCGGCCGGAAGACACGCGCGCGCTCTACTTCGTCTCGCGCGGCGACGGCAGCAGCGAATTCAGCGACTCGCTGGCCCAGCATAATCGGGCGGTGGACAAGTACCAGCGCGGCGGCAAGTAGGGCGTGGGCGGCGCACGCTTCATCACGCTCGAGGGCATCGACGGCGCGGGCAAGTCGACCCATCTGCAGGCGCTCGCCGAGCGCCTCTGCGCCGGCGGGCGCGAGATCGTGATCACGCGCGAACCGGGTGGCACGCCGCTGGCCGAGCGGCTGCGCGAACTGCTGCTGGGCCAGCCGATGGATGCACTGACCGAGTCGCTGCTCGTCTTCGCGGCGCGGCGCGACCATCTCGCCACCCTGATCGAGCCCGCGCTCGCGCGCGGCGCGACCGTGCTGTGCGACCGCTTCACCGACGCCACCTTCGCCTACCAGGGCGCGGGCCGCGGCTTCGACGTCGCGCTGCTGGCGCAGCTCGAACGCTGGGTGCACGGCCCGCGGCAACCCGACCTGACGCTGTGGTTCGACGTGCCGGCCGACCTGGCCGCGGTGCGCCGCGGCCAGGCGCGCGAGCCCGATCGCTTCGAGCAGCAAGACCTCGCCTTCTTCGAGCGAGTGCGCGGCGGCTACCTGGCGCGCCAGGAGCGCGCGCCCGAGCGCATCGTCCGCATCGACGCGGTCGGGACGGTCGACGACGTGTGGCGACGCGTCGAGGCAGCACTGGCGCTGCGCGGCTGGTGAGCCGGGCGATGCACGAACCGCTGCTGCCCTGGCTCGAGGCACCGCTGCGCCAGGCGCTGCAGGCCGGGCGCGAGCACCCGCTGCTGCTCGTCCACGGCCCCGAAGGCGTCGGCCAGTTCGAGTTCGCGCTCGCGCTCGCCCGCGCCTGGCTCTGCGAGGGCACGCGCGACGGACACGCCTGCGGCGCCTGCGCGAGCTGCCACCTCGTCGACGCACACAGTCATCCCGATCTGCTGGTACTGCTGCCCGAGGCGCTGCAGGAGCCGCTCGGCTGGGCGCAGGACACGGCCGACGCCGGCGAGGTGCGCGGCGCGAAGGGCGAGCGCAAGCCGAGCAAGGAGATCCGCGTCGAGGCGGCGCGGCAGGCGATTGACTTCACCCAGCTCAGCTGCGCGCGCGGGCAGGCCAAGGTTGTGCTGATGTATCCGGCCGAACGCATGAACGCGGTCGCCGCCAACACCCTGCTCAAGACGTTCGAGGAGCCGCCGGGTCGTGCGCGCTTCGTCATCGCCTGCGGCGACCCCCAGGCCCTGCCCGCCACGGTGCGCAGCCGCTGCCGGGCGCTGCGGCTGGCCCTGCCGACCCCGGCCGAGGCCGAGCGCTGGCTGTCCGGGCAGGGCGTCGAGCAGCCGGCCACGCTGCTCGCCGCGGCCG
>JBLMVT010000538.1:0-14390 GCA_050256835.1 Betaproteobacteria bacterium
CGTGTCGCCGAGGCCCAGCCGGCAATCGTAGTGATCGAGGAAGGAGAGCAGCTCCGCCGCGGCGTTGAACTGGATGAACTTGTCATGGTCGGGGCTCTCGGCTTCCATCCGATCGAGCTGCGACACCAGTCTGTCGAGCACCGGCTTCTCGTGGATCAGGCAGCGGTAGGCATCCTGCGAGTTCAGGATCCAGCCGTCCTGCCGCTTGCCCCAAAGGATGCGCTGCATGAACTTCAGAATCTCATTGCTCTCCTCGATGTAGTCGTCGGGCTGGATGACTTCGAGGGCCAGCAGGCCGCAGCGGCCCATGCCGAAACCGACCGCGCCGATGCACCAGTCGTGCACGCAGTTGATCTTGGTGCCGATCTCCTTGCGTGCGGTCGCACCGATGTCGATGATGCCTTGCGCGCCGACCTCGTCGGTCGTCATGCGCAAGATCTCGGGCCAGCGGTAGAACTCGTGCATGAAGGCGAGGATCTCGTATTCCTGCCGCGGAATCATCCCCGAGACCCCTTCGGTGGCGCGCATCACCAGCACGTCCCAGATGTTCCACGCTAGGTAGTTGTTCAGATCGTTCAGCTCGTCGATGGTGAACTGGTCGTTCAGCACATCCTGCTTGCTGACCTTCTCCAAGACCTTGCTCTTGGCGCGCTGCTTCATCATCCGGTCGCCCAGGATGCCGTCGGGCACCGGGTCCATACCCTTGAAGTTCCCGACGTAGACGAGGTCCTGAAAGCGCAGCCCGTTGTCGCCGGGCTGGTAGCGTTTCTGATAGTCCATGCTCGATTGCTCCTTGTCGTTCAGTCGACCAGCTTCACGTGACCCAGCTCGCCTTCGCAGTCGAGTTGCACCTTCTTGCCGTCGAGCGCCTTGATCATCAGATCGAAGTGCGCCTTGTTGTCGCCGCCGGTGACGTAGCGCGATTCGTTGTCAGTAAGGTAGGTCGTCATCACGCACGGAATCTGGAACTCGCGCGACAGGATGCCCAGGTGCGATTCCGGCGCGCCCGACAGGGTGATCACGCCGCTGCAGCCCATGCTGAGCGCGGGCGCGAGGAAGGTTGTGGTACCGCCCTGGGCGAGCACGATGTGCTCCTTTAGCTTGCCGCTCTGGATCAGCGCGATGACGGCCTTGGGATCCGGCAGGTACTTGACTGTGCCGATCGGCTTCTTCTTGGTGTCGAAGCTGTTGAATCCCTCTGCGATGACTTTCATCGAATGTCTCCTTGCCTAGCGAATGGATGAGAGGGCCGGTGTCAGCGAGCCCCAGGCTTGTCGTCGCGGCTCTCAAGGCGACCGGTTGCGCACCCTCAGCCGCGCAGTGCCGATCCGGGTGGTGAGCCGGTTCATGCCGGCCTCCTAACGATTCGGGTTACCGCGCGAAGCAGTTCGGCGTCGAACGGGCGGACCATGTGCGAGACGGGGCGCGGGCTGGCGCGGGCGGCGCACCCTTGTGCAAGCGAGCGGCGGGCGTGAAGCTGCCGCTCTCGGCGAACAAGACCGGCGACGAGGGCGCGGTCCTCCACCGGGGTGGCGATTTGGGTCTCGCATGTCGACGCCAATAGCGCTGCAGATGTTGCGCGCGCCGACTGAACTGGCGCTTCCGCAAGCGAAGCAGGCTCGGCCGCTGCCGGCGCTACCGCGTGACGAGCGTCGTCACTTGTCGTACAGGGACAACTTTCGCCGCCATCGCACTCGGTGGGGCGCAACCAAGCGACCAGCTCCTGCGGCCAGAGCGCAACCTTCTCGGCGCCCGCCGCGAGGAGCTGACGTTCGCTATGCATCCCCCAGGCAACGCCGACGGCGCGAATGCCCGCTTCCTTCGCCTCGGCGACGTCGCCGGCCGTGTCGGTGACGAGCACCACGTCGGCCGATGCGATTGCCCCGCGACCCTCCGGCCCCTCGCGGTACTCTGGCGAGCAGCAGCGCTGCGCCGCGTAGCGTTGGTCGCCGAGAAAACGCCGGATTGAGGCCGACTTGTTAGGCGTCACGTCGCCGGAGAACACGTGCGAAAAGCAGGTTGCGATGCCGGCTCCTACGAGAATTCGCCGGATCGCCTCAATGCCATTGGTCGAGATGACCGCCAGGGTGCAGTGCGGTGCCAGTGCTCGCACCACATCGCTCATGCCCGGGATGAGCGCGGGGCGGTAGTGCGTGCGCAAGAGTTCCATGAAGTGCTGCTTCGCCGCACTTGCGCGTGCCGCATCCGCGCACAGGCCTGCCAGTGACTCGAAGAAATTGCCTTCGAACATCCGGAAGAAAGCCTCGCGGGAATCGACGCCGAGGGCGAATCGGCGGTTCGTCTCGGCGAACAGCTCCCATGACGCAGCGCGGGTATCCACGAGCGTCCCGTCCAGGTCAAACAGGATTGCGCGCGGCATGGGGAAGACTCTCGGTCAGAGCGGACGCGACGGACGCAGCGTGGCGGGCGCACTGTTCAGCGCATTCAAGACCGGCAGCTCGATGAAATCCATGACCTCGCCGTACCCGCGGGCACCGCCACAGCTCCATTCACACAGCGCGTTGAAGCCGACGCTGTTGGGGACGTAGACCCAGGGCATCGTCGTGAGCGTTCGGCCGTCCAGCTCCCACGCGCGATCCGCGTTGTCGGTTACACGCAAGGTGATCGTCTCGGGGTAGCGCTCCTGTTGTCGCAGCGTCACGCCAGTGCCAGCTTTCAGGCCGAACACCCTCCCATGCTCGAGCACGTAGCCATGCGCGAGCCATAGCTCCCTGCCGTTGTCCCTTGCTGGGTCGAAGCCGAAGATGGCATGGATCGCCAGATCCTTGGAGAAATGCGCATGCAGCCAGCTCATCGGCGGTGCGCCGCGCTCCGGCCTTGGACCCCAGCTGTGATCCATCGTGGAGACGCAGTCGATGGGGATCTTCCGACCACGTATCGTCACGCTTCCCGTTACCGAGCCGGTCTGATCAAAATGGCCGTTGTAGGCCGTGCCCCAGGCGAACTTGCCTTCGCTCGATTTCGACGCGCACATGGGATCCATTTCGGGGTCGTGGATGTCGAAGCCGGGCATCAGGGCTTCGTACCGCACATCCACTTGCGTGCCCTGGCCGTCGTCGTAGCGGATGTCCCAGACACGATTGGGCGACATGCAGCGAACGCGCAGCCCGTTGGTCAGCTCGTAATCAAGCAGGTTGCGCGGCTGGGGGATCGGAATCGCGCCGCGCATGTCGCAATACTCGGCTTCCCAGTGGGTCACGGCGCGGCGTGAATTCATGCAGATGGTCGACGTGACCGTCCCGAGGTTGGTGCGGAAAAGCGCGTACACGCCGACATTGAGATGCTCTTCGGCATTGAAGAAGCCGAAGTAGTTGGTCTCGGCCCAGGTGGGATGGGCGGGGTCCGGCGCGTGAAAGGCCGCATCTTCGTCACGAATCACGCTTGTCTCCTGATCTGGTTTCGCGTACACGGCGCGACCCTTGGGACGGCGACTGTACGGATGGTCCCTGCACCCTGCTATGGCCCCAACGGACAAATCACGGCCCTTTTCCTTCCCACCTTGGCCAATGACTTTGCCTTTGCTTGCACATACCGTATCGGCGCCGAAAGAATGGAGAGAACCATGCAGCTTGCCCGGGTGCGGGGCAACGTCGTGTCGTCGATCAAGGCTTCAGGGCTTTCATCGCACAAATTGCTGTTGCTCGAAGCCGTACCCGCAGACGATCCGCTCGGGCCTGGGGAGGTCCGCGGGACGCAGCTGTACGTGGCGGTGGACCTGGCTGGCGCAGGTGTCGGCGAAGTGGTGCTCGTCGCCCTCGGCAGCGCGGCACGCGTCGACCAGGAAGGGGCGTCCGCTCCGACCGACGCGGCCATCGTCGGCATTGTCGATTCAGTGCAGGTCGACGGAAAGACAACGTTCGTCAAGCGCTAGGCCCTATCCGGCCGTCATGTCCCTGTCCATCCAGCATGAGGAGAAAGTGAAATGGCAACTTCAGTCAACCCGAACGGACCTGTTGCAGACGGCCCGCGCGGCGCCCTGGGCTTGATCGAGACCAAGGGTCTCGTGGGCGCGATCGAAGCGGCCGATGCAATGGTCAAAGCGGCCAATGTGCGGCTCGTCGGGCGCGAGCAGATCGGGGGTGGCCTGGTGACGGTGATGGTGCGTGGGGATGTCGGCGCGGTGAAGGCCGCCACGGACGCTGGCGCCGCCGCTGCCGGCAAGATCGGGGAGATCGTGTCCGTGCATGTGATCCCGCGGCCGCACGAGGACGTTGAGGCGATCCTGCCGAAGCCGCGCTGAATTGCGCGTCATGCCGGTGATGAGCCGCTGCTGAAGCGATGAGCAACGCTGCGCTTCTTGATCCCGAACTCGTCGCGATCGGCGAGGCCCGCTGCAAGGCGCAGTCGGCGCGTCGTGCGTTCGAAGCCCTGGAAGGCGCGACGCAGGAGCAGGTCGACGATCTGGTCCGCGCCATGGCGAAGGCGGCCGAGGCATCCTCGAAGGAACTCGCGCGCATGGCGGTCGATGAAACCGGCTACGGGGTGTACGAGGACAAGATCCTCAAGAATCTCTACAACGCCAGGTTCGTCGCGCACCAGATGCTTCAGATGCGTACGCTCGGCGTCCTCTGGGTTGACGAGCCAAGTCGAGTGACGGCCATCGGGGCGCCCATGGGTGTGATTGCCGGCATCATCCCGGTGACGAATCCCACCTCGACCACCATCTTCAAGTGCCTTGCGGCGGTGAAGTCGGGCAATTCGATCGTCTGCGCGCCGCATCCGCGGGCTGCGAGGTGCTGCGCGCGCACAGTCGAAATCATGGCTGCCGCGGCCGAGCGCGCGGGCGCGCCGAAGGGGCTGCTCGACTGCTTGTCGGGGGGGCAGCTGGCGGCCACACGCGAGCTGATGTCGCATCGCGACGTGGCGCTCGTGATGGCCACGGGCGGCGCGGCGATGGTGCGCGCGGCGTACTCTTCTGGCAAGCCGACGCTCGCGGTGGGTGCCGGCAACGTGCCCGTCTACGTGCACCGCTCGGTGGCCAATGTCGCCGAAGCGGCGCTGATGATCGTCACTTCCAAGGCCTTTGACAACGGCACTGCCTGCGTTGCCGAGCAATCCGTGGTGCTCGACGAGCCAATCGCCGATGCGGCGCTGAGGGCGTTCGGTGAGCAGGGTACCGCCTTGCTCTCGCCGGACCATCAGGCGCGACTGGCCGAGTTGCTCTTCGTCGGGCGCAGCGGCGCGCTCAATCCGGAAGCGGTCGGCAAGACTGCGATCGAACTCGCGCAGCGCATCGGAGCCCCAGTGCCGCCCGGCACGAAGGTCCTGGGGGCAATGCTCGACGAGGTGGGGCCGAAGGCGCCGCTATCGGCCGAGGTGCTCGGGCCTGTCCTGTCCTTCTACCGCACACCCGACCTGGATGCGGGTATTGAACGTTGTCGACAGGTGCTCGAGTTTGGTGGACTCGGCCACACGCTCGGACTGCATGGACAGGACGAGTCGATGATCGCACGTATGTCGGCGCTGCCTGCGTCGCGAATCCTGGTGAACACACCGAGCCTCCTCGGTGGAATGGGCTTCTCTGCAGGAACGGACGCGAGCTTCATGCTCGGAACGGGAACGTGGAGCGGATCGATCGTCTCGGACAACGTGACGCCTCTGCATCTCATCAACATCAAGCGAGTCGCGCACCAGAACCGCCCCTGGCGCGATCTGTATTCGCCGACCATGGGCTTGTGATGCTGATGCGCGTCGCCTCGCCGACCGATTCGTACCTTGCCGGCGCTGCCGGGCGTCTTCGCGCACCGGCGCCCGAGCGAGAGGGCGCGCTGCGCTTCGGGGTCGACCTTGGCACGGCGACGATCGTGCTGACTGCGATTGACGCCACGGGGGCACCGATCTGGTGGGACTTCCTGCGCGAGCGGGTCGTCCGGGATGGCGTGGTGGTCGACTTCCAGGGCGCTGTGAAGGCGGTGGCGCAGCTCAAACGCAACGCTGAAGCGGCCCTCGGCGAGACGGTCGAGTCGGCAGCGACAGCGCATCCACCGGCGGTGCCGGCGAGCGACTGCCGTGCCTGCTCCTATGTACTGCAGCAAGCGGGCATCGATTGCCGCGCTCTCGTTGACGAAGTCAGTGCGGCCAATGCGCTTCTTGGCGTGGCTGACGGCGCGGTCGTCGATGTCGGGGGCGGCTCGACTGGCGTCGGACTGTATGCGGGCGGCGATCTGGTCGCCTTGAGCGACCACGCTGGCGGCGGCCATCATCTCGACCTCATCCTCGCTGGTGCCCTGCGCATTCCGGTCGAGGATGCCGAGGTGCGCAAACGCGAGCATGGGTCCGAACTGCTCGCGCTCCTGCTGCCAGGGATCGAACGCATCGCCGAGTCGATCCGGCGGCAATGCGGTGGTATGAATCCCGGTCTCTTGCATCTCGCTGGCGGGGCACTCCAAGTGCCGCGTGCCGACGAGATCATCGAACGCTATCTCGGCTGGCCCGTGCAAGGATACGCACACGCCGAGCTGATCACGCCCTTCGGAATCGCAGCGAGCTGAGCAAGGGCACGACACCGATGGAATTCCAACTGCGCACATACGCCTTCATCGACCGCATGCAACCGCAGGCGGCGGCGCACGTCGCTGCGACGTGCCAGGGGGATGTGCCGGTGGCCGGCATGTCGGAGCTGTACATCGAGGTGGCCCCCGGCAACGAGATCTTCCGCTGCGCCGATGTCGCGCTGAAGGCGGCGGACGTGCGACCGGCGCTGCAGGTCGTGGAACGTGAGTTCGGCCTGCTCGAAATTCATTCCAGGAATCAGGCCGAGGTGGCGGCAGCCGGTCAAGCCGTGCTGGAACACCTGCAATTGCAGGAAGGCGACCGTGTGAAGCCAAAGGTCGCATCGGCGATGTTCGTCACGAACGTCAATCCGTACCAGGCACAGCTCATCAACAAGTGGCGCAAGGGCAATCTGCTGATTCCGGGTCGCAGCCTGTACATCCTCGAAGTCGCGCCTGCCGCTTACGTCACGCTGGCCGCGAACGAGGCAGAGAAGGCGGCCGACATCAGCATCGTCGAGGTGCGCGCGCTAGGCCGTTTCGGGCGTTTGTTCATCTCCGGCACGGAGAGCGACGTCCAAGCGGCGGCGAGCGCGGCTATCCGGACGCTCGACGAACTCGATGGCAAGGCATGAGCGAGGATATGTAGAGGCCCGGCATGGCAAGGATGTTCACTGCCGTCGATGTCGAAGCCGCTCCGGGCAAGCGCCTGTTGCTTTCCGCGGGAGACCGGCTGACGCCTCTTGCACGCGACCGCGCGAAAGAGCTGGGGGTCGAACTGGTGCAGGCGGGCCAAGCGGGCGCGAGCATGCAGCCCTCTCGGCCGAAGGCCGCGCCCGTTTCAGCCCAGGCGCCGCCGAAACGGCCTCCCGCCGTTCCAGCGCTGCGCGCCCCCGAGCCGAGCGCGACAACCCTCCCGCCGTCCGGCGCGCTGTACCGCCGCAATGCACTGGGGCCGTCCGCTGTCGCGGTTGCGAGAGCGGGTCTCGCCCGTCCGAGAGCGGGGGTCGTCGGTGCAGGCCATGTCGGCGCCATGACCGCGCTGCGGCTCGCGGAGAGCGACCTGTTCGACAGCGTTGTGCTCATCGACGTCGTCCCTGGGCTAGCCGCCGGCTTGGCCCTCGACATGTGGCACGGCGCTGGCCTACGCGGCTTCTCAACACGCCTTGAAGGAAGCGACGATCTGGCCGCGCTGAAAGGTGCCGAGTACATCGTCATCACGGCAGGCAAGCCACGCCAGCCTGGCATGAGCCGGACGGACCTGACGGCTGTAAATGCCGAGATCGTCGAGACCGTGTGCAGGGCAATCCGGCAGCATGCGCCGGAGGCGACGGTCGTGGTGGTGACGAATCCGCTCGAGGAGATGACGCACCTGGCGGCACTACACACCGGGTTTCCCGACGAGCGGGTCGTCGGCATGGCGGGGGTCCTCGATTCGGCACGCTTTTGCTCGCTGGTCGGGCTTACGGGGCGGGCAAAGCCGCAGGACGTGCGTGCACTTGCGCTCGGCAGCCACGGGCCGGAGATGGTGATTCCGCTAAGCCAGGCGTTCGTGGGCGACAAGCCGATCGAGTCGCTGTTCGACGCAACGACGCTGAGGGCGCTCATTGAACGTACACGCGAGTCCGGCAGCGAAGTGGTCAAGCTCTTGCAGAAGGGCAGTGCATACTTTTCGCCGGCCGAGTCGGCGGCGATGATGGTGCGCGCTATGGTCGAGGGTAGCGACGCAGTCGTTGCCGCATGCGTGCGTTCACGGCAGGCTTATGGAACCGGCGACACGCGCGTCGGCCTGCCGGTTCGGCTCGGTCGCCATGGGGTGAGGGAGATCGTCAACCTGCCATTGCGGCCAGAGGAACAGCGCTCGTTGCAGGAGGCGGCCGCGCGCATTGCGGCCCGCATCGACGAATTGGGCGCTAAGCGCCCGTAGGCGGCGCGGGGCGAGAGGCCATGCGCGCTGTCACATATGTCGCACCAGGACAGGTGGCGTTGGCCGATGTGCCGGCCCCTGCGCTCGTCGAATCGACCGATGCGGTGGTGAAGGTGATGCTGGCCGGCATCTGCGGCACCGACCTGCATGTCGTGCGAGGCGACTTCCCGGGTATCGAGCGAGGTACGGTGGTCGGCCATGAATTCGTCGGCGAAGTGATCGAGGTGGGTCGAGAAGTGCGCCGCGTGCGCCCCGGCGACAGAGTGATGTCGTCGGACTTCAGCGCGTGCGGTCACTGCCAGTGGTGTGGGCGCGGCGATCACTGGCACTGCCGGGAACGGGCGTTCTTTGGCACCGGCACTTCGTTCGGCCCGGCGCTTGCGGGTGCGCAGGCGGAATTCGTGCGCGTACCGCGTGCCGACGTGACACTCGGCGCTTTGCCGAGCGGTTGTTCGCCGGAAGCGGCATTACTGATGGGGGACAACCTCGCCACCGCATGGGCGGCGACGGAACGTGCGCATCTTCAGCCTGGCGAGTGCGTGGCGGTTATCGGCGGCGGGGCAGTGGGTCAACTGGCCGCCCTCTGTGCCCAGGCAACGGGCTGCGGGGCGGTAATTGTCGTGGAGCCGAACGCCGGTCGCCGCTCGTTCGCGGAGGCGCACGGATCGATCGCCACACATCCTGACGATGCTCCCGCCTTCGTGCGTCGCGTGCCGGGTGCGACGGACGGCGCGGACGTGGTGATCGAGGCCGTCGGCGGAAACGAGCCGATGGACTTGGCGTTGCGTCTTGCTGCACCGGTCGGCCGCGTCATCTCGGTGGGAACGCATGTGGCTCCGCACTGGAGCTTCCCGATCGGGCGCGCTTTTCGGGACGAGATCAGCGTCGGCTTTGCCATCGGCGACGCGATTCGTTTGCGGCAGCGTCTTGTGCGCCTGGTGATCGGCGGCGCCCTGGACCCGACTGTCGTGATCGATACCAGGGGACGGCTGGATGACGCACCCGAGCTTTATCGTCGGTTGGCGGCACAAGAGTGCCTCAAAGCGGTAGTCTCGCCTTGATGAACCCGACACTATTCTTCCGATGGCTGCCGCGCTCGATCGACCGGAGCTGAGAGCGTCGTCTCGCTTCGAACTCAAGAGCGCGCTGGAGTCGATCGTCACCGCGGCGACCAGGGGCCAATACGAGTTGCTGGTGATCGAGACGGAGCGCGCATTCGCGAAGCTGTTCTCCGATGCCTCTGTATCGGTTCTGATGCGCTCGGGGGGTGCCTGGCGTGAGTGGTCCGCCCTGGAAGGCGGCGAGGATCGCCCGCAGGTGGCATTGCCCGAGGAGTCCCTAACCTGGGATCGGGTGCGCGAGCGGGAGTGGGGAATCTTCATCCCGATCACCGTCGGCGCCGTCTGCGTGGTTGCGCGGGATAGGCGGCTCGATATTGCATCCGCCGGAGAGGTCGAGGTACTGCGTCAGTTCGTAATGCTTGCGCTGCACAACTGCGAACGGCAGCGCATGGCTTCGCAGAATCTGGACGAAGTGCAGTCGCTGCAACGCGTGGTCACGCGGATGCTGAAGAGCCTCGACCTGAACGAAATTCTGCTCAATATCACTCAGGAGGCCAAGCGCCTCCTCGGGGCCGAAATCTGCGGCGTCATGCTGCGTGAAGGCGACGAAGTGGTCATGCGACGCTGCGTCGGCAACCATTCCGCTCAGACGGCTTCGCTGCGAATGAAGCCAGGTCAGGGATTGGCGGGGCGTGTGCTCGAGCGCCGCGAACCGGCCGCGGTCGAGGATTATGTCGAGAGCGACACGATCAGCCATGACTTCTTTCCGCTCGCGCAAGTCGAGAGGGTACGGTCAGCGCTCGCCGCACCCCTGCTTGGCCGTGACGACGTGATCGGCGTTATCGAGGTGTGGCGGCGCCGGCCTTCGACCTTCACTTCAATGGACAGCAGCCGCTTGGTGGCGTTGGCCAATCTGACGTCGATCGCCATCGAGAATGCCAACCTGGTCGCGTCGCAACGCCGGATGGTCGAGGAGCTGGCGCACGCCAATGAGGCGCTGAACCAGCGCTACGACGCAGTGAAAAGCCTCTCGAACTTGACTCAGAGCCTGCTCGAGATGCTGCTGCAGGGCGGCGGATTGCCAGCCATTGTTGCCAGTGCGAGCAACTACCTCGCCAGCGATGTTGGGATTCTCGACCTGGGCCGGCAGGTTCGCGCTTGGGGAGGCTCCGGTGACCTGACTGCCTTGTTGCCCGCCATCTCAGCTGCGCTCGAAAGCGTCGCCTCGCAGAGGACCACCGGATCGGCCTACAGATTCGAGCTCCGCGGAGACATGGGGCGGTGGCTCGCTCAGCCGCTGCTCGTCGAAGGCGAGTCTGTCGGATGGGTTGTTGTGCGCGCCGATCGGCGCGGCGATGAGGTGACTGAAGTGGCCCTTGCGCAGGTCGTACTGGTCGCAGCGCTCTACCACCTCGAGCAGCGCGCCGCCAGCAGGGCGCGGGCAGAGACGATCGATGCGCTCGTGTGGGACGCGATCCAGGGCGACAACGCGGTGCGAACCGGCGCAATCGACCGGGCTGCCGAGAACAAGGTCGACCTCAAAGGTCCGATGCGCTTGTACCTTTGCGAACTCGGTCCGACAAATGGTGGCGGCAGCGAGCGCTCCGTTTCGGCGGTGCGCCGCCAGGTGGTCCGAGCCATTGGTGAGGCAGCCGCGACGCGTCCGCAGCTCATCCGCGCGACCGCGCTTCGCGGTTTGTCCGTGGCGATCGTGCGCGACGACGAGCCTCTCGATGACGCAGAGCGCTGGGCGGAACGTTTGGCCCAGCGCCTGACTCATGATCTCTCGGGCCGAGTCGTGCTGGTCGGGGGCAGCAGCCGTTGCTCCGACGCACATGGACTGACCGTTGCGTATCGGGAATGTCTAATCGCGCTCGATGTGGTTCGGCAGCTTGGACGCACCGGCAGCGTGGTGTACGACCGCGCGGGGGTCGTCGGCATGCTGCTCTCCTTGCGGCACGAGACCGGGATGCAGCGCTTTCTTCAGCTCAACTTCGGAGACCTGCTTCGCGAGGATGACAAGCAGCGTAACCTGCTGCTCGACACGTTGCGCGCGTTCTTCGACGCCAATTGCTCGCACGAGGCCGCCGCTCAACGTCTGGGCGTTCATCGCAAGACCATCAGCTACCGGCTGGGCAAGATTTCGGAGCTGACTGGGCTGGACCTCTCGACGCATGACGATCGGCTGGTTGCCGATCTTTCGCTGTACGTATACCGCTTGCTTGCCAGCCGAGCGTCGTAGCGCTAGACGACGGCTCCCCGACTCTACCGGTGGGACTTGCGAGTGACGTAGAGGGTGGTTACGCTCGAATGCAGTCGGCTCTTCCTGCAGGGTGACCCGCCCCTTCTTTCGCCATGCGACGCCTAGGAGAATCACGGTGACGTCCCAAGTCCAGCGTGTCCATCGACTGATATCTTCGATGCCGACCGCGACTGTTTCGGACCTGCCTATGGTCGCGGGCGATGTTTGCTCCGCCTTGGCGGCCATCGCCGACGCATCACTGAGCGGCGAGGAGGCAGTCAGGTCCGTCGCCGCGTCCAGCTTCGCAGCTCTTGCCGGATCGGAAAGTGCCCGGTTGTTGGAGCGTGATGGCGAGGGTTGGCGTTGTACAGACGGCAGAACGGAATTGCCAATATCCGTCGCACAGGCGCTGAACGAAGCACCGGGCTGGCCAGGAGTGACGTGTCTCGACCATATCGGAACAGTGGTACCCATCAGCAACGGATCACTCGCGGTCTTGCTGATTGGCGCAAGGGTTCCCAGGGGAAGCTGGCCTGCATTGCAGGTCCTCGCGACAGGCATGGAGCTGGCGCTTGGGGCGGCCGCGCAAAGCCGAGGCAAGCTCGACGCGCTCGAGGAGATTCGGGGGCTGCAGCACGTGGCCCTTCGAATCCTGTCGGCCGGCGACCTGGACGACATCCTGTTCGCCATTTCGCAGGAGACGAAGCGCCTGCTGTCTGCAGACATCTGCGGGGTATTCCTCCTCGACGGCGAGCAGATGGTGATGCGGAGTTGTGTCGGCAACCTCACCCGCAACATCACGAAGATCCGCTTGCTTCGCGGACAAGGTCTGGCGGGGCGGGTATTCCAGACCGGAGTGCACTGTGTCGTCAGTGACTACTTGACGAGCGATGCAGTGAGCCAGGAATACGCCGAACTTGTCCGCACCGAGCGCATTCGGTCAGCACTTGGTGCACCGCTGCGCATCAACCACGAACTGATCGGCGTGCTCGAGGTGTGGCGGCGGCGCCGGTCGACTTTCAACGAAGCCGACGTGCGGCGCCTCTTGGCTCTGTCAACCCTGACCGCGATCGCAATCAACAACGCCAAATTGTTCGAGATTCAGAAAGTAGCCGTCGAGGAACTGACCCTCGCAAACGAGCGGCTTCGACAGCAGAACGAGGCCATTCGGCGGTCGGCGGCCATCAACGGCGAAGTGATCCAGAGCCTGCTCGACGGCGGTGGGTTGGCATCGATCGCACGCATCGTGGCCCGATACACGGGAGCCGAGGTGTCGTTCCTGACCGCCGACCTGCAGCCCATGGGTGACCTGTCGACGGCACCCTTTTGCGAGGCGTCGATATCGCATCTGAGGCGCGCCATCGATGAAGGGAGAAACCATCAAGGCACGAGCACGATGACGATCCATATTGAAGGCCGGTGGCTTTCAATTCGGGCGGTGATCGCGGGGCGCGACCATGTCGGATGGTTGTGCGCCTGCAGCCCCAAGCCCCCCGATGACATGCACGAGATCACTATCGGGCAGGCAGCGATGGCGGCGGCGCTGAACTACCTGGAGCAGCGTGCCGCGGCGGAGGCACGCGCCCAGACGCTCGGCGCCGTGGCATGGGATCTGCTCGAAGGTCGCAGTCAGGCGAGGGAGGCGGCAATCAGCCGAGCGAAAGAATTGCAGATTGAACTGAGCGGCTCGCTGCGTGTCCTGCACATGCGCGTCGAGAGTATGGCGGCTGCGGACCGTCTCGCTGACTCAGTCGTTAGCGACGACCGTCGCTGGCGTTCGGTTCAGGAGTATGTGGAGCGGGGTCTGGGCAAGCGAGGAGTACTGCGCCTGATCAGCGCCCGGGAACGTGTTCTCGTAGCCGTGGTTGCCGCAGCCAACGAGACCAAGCAGCTGAAGTCGATACTCAAGTCGATCGATGCGGAGATTCTGCGCAGCTTCACCGGACTGCGCACCTTCTGGGGCGTCAGTGGAGTGTGCAGCAGTCCGAGTCAGCTGCATGGCGCTCACCGGGAGGCCACCGCGACATTGGCGCTGGTCCGCAGGCTGGGGTTCCCGCGCAATGTCGCTATCCACGATGAGCTGGGAATCGTCAGTCTGCTGCTCAAAGTAAGGAACGATGCCGACCTTGGGCGATTCGTGGGCGAAACGCTGGGCAATGTGTTTGCGCACGACGCAGGTCGCCATGGCGTGCTGACGAAGACGGTTCGCGCCTATCTCGAATGCAACTGCTCGCAAAATGCCGCGGCTCGCAAGCTCTTCGTGCACGAGAAGACTGTTCGTTATCGCCTGAGTCAGTTTGAGGCGTTGTCCGGGCTCGACCTCGGGCGTCACGAAGACCGCATGCGGGTCGATCTGGCTTTGGGTATGGATGCCATCGTGCGCGAGGCGCACGAATCGGATGAAGCTAAGGAGCTTTGAGCGCGATGGATCATGCTTGGCGTGTGGAGGCTTCAGCCTGCGCTCGCGATTCCGTAAGCAGGTCGCGAAGGTTGGAGCGACGTTTGTCGCCGAAGTCGAGACCTCGCTCCAGGTAGGCGTCCTCCGACCCATAGCGCTCGATGATTGCGTCAAGGGCGGCTTCCAGATAGATGGTCTTGGCGGCGACGAAGGCCTCCACCACCACATCGGGGGTGCGGGGAGGAATCAG
>JBLMVT010000539.1:0-8514 GCA_050256835.1 Betaproteobacteria bacterium
GGCAGCCAGGCCTCGTCGAAGTGCAGCGTGTCGATGTAGCCGTCGAGCGAGTGCTTGATGGTCTCGGTGTTGTAGAGCACGCCGTCGTAGGTGCTTTGCGTGATGGTCAGGATGCGCGGGCGCACGCTCGCGGCGTCGACCTTGGCCAGCAGCGGGTTGGCGGCGACCTTGCGGCGGATCGTCTCGGGCTCGAACTCGCTCTTCGGGATCGGGCCGATGATGCCGTAGTGGTTGCGCGTGGGCGTCAGGAACACCGGCACCGCGCCGGTCATGATGATCGCGTGCAGGATCGACTTGTGGCAGTTGCGGTCGACCACCACCACGTCGCCGGGAGCCACCGCATGGTGCCAGACGATCTTGTTGCTGGTGCTGGTGCCGTTGGTGACGAAATAGCAGTGGTCGGCATTGAAGATGCGCGCCGCGTTGCGCTCCGAAGCGGCGACCGGGCCGGTGTGGTCGAGCAGCTGCCCCAGCTCGTCGACCGAGTTGCAGACGTCGGCGCGCAGCATGTTCTCGCCGAAGAACTGGTGGAACATCTGCCCGACCGGACTCTTCAGGAACGCCACGCCGCCCGAGTGCCCGGGGCAATGCCAGGAGTACGAGCCGTCCTGCGCGTAGTCGACCAGCGCGCGGAAGAACGGCGGCGCCAGGCCGTCGAGGTAGCTGCGCGCCTCGCGGATGATGTGTCGCGCGACGAACTCCGGCGTGTCCTCGAACATGTGGATGAAGCCGTGCAGTTCGCGCAGCACGTCGTTCGGGATGTGCTGCGAGGTGCGCGTCTCGCCGTACAGGTAGATCGGGATGTCGGCGTTCTTGCGCCGGATCTCGGCGATGAACTTGCGCAGGTTGTCGATCGCCGGTGACGACTCGGCGCCGGCGACGATCTCCTCGTCGTCGATCGACAGGATGAACGCCGACGCGCGCGACTGCTGCTGGGCGAACTGGCTGAGGTCGCCGTAGCTGGTGTTGCCCAGCACCTCGAAGCCTTCCTTCGTGATGGCGTCGGCGAGCGCGCGGATGCCCAGGCCCGAGGTGTTCTCCGAGCGGAAGTCCTCGTCGATGATGACGATCGGAAAGCGAAAACGCAGCATGTCGCGGGCCCGGGCGAGCAGGAGGAAAGCGCGCAGTGTAAGCACCCGCGCGTGCCGACACCGCGTGTCGGCGAGGCGCACCGTACACTCGCCCGCAACCGAACGCATGCTGGAGGCCGCATGGGGGAGCTGAGCGCCGCGAGCTGGTGGTGGGTCGGCGCGGGCGTGCTCGTTGCCGCCGAGCTGGCCACCGGCACGTTCTACCTGCTGATGATCGCGCTGGGCATGGTCGCCGGCGCGCTGGCCGCGCACGCCGGCCTCGCGCAGACGGCGCAGATCGTCGCCGCGGCGGTCGTCGGCGGCGGCGCCACCGCGCTGTGGCACTGGCACCGCTTTCGCCAGCCGCGCTCGGCGCCGTCCGAGTCCAACCGCGACGTCAATCTCGACATCGGCTCACGCGTGCACGTCGACGCCTGGCAGGCCGACCGCACGGCGCGCATCACCTACCGCGGCGCGAACTGGACCGCCGTCTACCGCGGCGCCGCGGCGCCCGCACCGGGTGAATTCACCATCACTGCCGTCGAAGGCAGCCGTCTCGTCGTCACTCCCGTGGAGGCCCGCTGAATGGAAGTCGCCCTGATCGTCGCGATCGTCGTCGTCATCTTCATCTCCCGCACGTTCAAGATCGTGCCGCAGCAGCACGCCTGGGTGGTGGAGCGGCTCGGCAAGTACGACCGCACCCTGGTGCCGGGGCTCAAGTTCGTCATCCCCTTCGTCGAGCGCGTGGCCTACCGGCATTCGCTGAAGGAGATCCCGCTCGACGTGCCGAGCCAGGTCTGCATCACGCGCGACAACACCCAGCTGCAGGTCGACGGCATCCTGTACTTCCAGGTCACCGACCCGATGCGCGCGAGCTACGGCTCGTCGAACTACGTGATGGCGATCACCCAGCTGGCGCAGACCACGCTGCGCAGCGTGATCGGCAAGATGGAGCTCGACAAGACCTTCGAGGAACGCGAGCTGATCAACGCCTCGGTCGTCAATGCGCTCGACGAGGCCGCGCTCAACTGGGGCGTGAAGGTGCTGCGCTACGAGATCAAGGACCTGACGCCGCCGGCCGAGATCCTGCGCGCCATGCAGGCGCAGATCACCGCCGAGCGCGAGAAGCGCGCGCTGATCGCTGCCTCGGAGGGGCGCCGCCAGGAGCAGATCAACATCGCCACCGGCGAGCGCGAGGCCTTCATCGCCCGCTCCGAGGGCCAGAAGCAGGCCGAGATCAACCAGGCGCAGGGCCAGGCCGCGGCGATCGTCGCCGTCGCGCAGGCCACCGCCGAAGGGCTGCGGGCGGTGGCCGAGGCGATCCGCCAGCCCGGCGGCGATCAGGCGGTGCAGCTCAAGGTCGCGCAACAGGCCGTCGAGGCGTTCGGCCAGCTCGCGCAGAAGAACAACACGCTGATCGTTCCCGGCAACCTGAGCGACGTGTCGGGCCTGATCGCGAGCGCGATGGCGCTGATGAAGGGCGCGCAGCCGGCGGCGCGCTGACCCCGCGGATAGAATCGCGCCCTCCCCCGGAGGGATGGATGAGTGGTTTAAGTCGCACGCCTGGAAAGCGTGTGTGGGTTGATAGCCCACCGCGGGTTCGAATCCCGCTCCCTCCGCCAGCTCAGCGCTTAGCTTCCGGCGCCGGGAAGTCGTCGAGCAGTTCCCCCGGGATCGTTTCCTTCTCGAACACGTCGAGCCCGCGACGCAGGTCGAACGACGATTCGCGCCACCAGCGGTCCTTCGCCTCGACAGGATCCGCGGCGGCGGCCGCGAGAGCTTCCGGCGAGGGCTGCATCGACCAGCGGATGATCCGCGTCGCCGACGTGGGCTGAGCACTTCGAATCCTCGCCATTTCGTTCGCCAGGGTCGTGACCTCGGGGCAAGGTGCGCCCGTCCGCGCCGCTCGTCAATCCCAAACCCCTGATGCGAACGCAAGCCTCAATAGGCCCGGCAATCCCCCTGCTGGGCCGACCACGACTTCACGATGCCAGCCGCATCGACCGTGAAATTCACGGCGCACACGCTTGCTTCGTCGATCGGTGCCGGCGCGGACGCTGCCCGGAAGGCGCTTCCCGACGGGTCGTAGGTGCCGCTGGGCAGGCCGGCGGTCGGATCGATCGACGGCTTGTCGTCGAGACTGCGCAGCCGGCCGCTGTACTGCACCGCGCGGGCGCGCACGAACTGCAGCACGTGCGTGCCGTCGGCCAGCGGCCACGAGCGCTGAGGCGGACCCAAGCCGCGCCGCAGTTCGGCCTCGGGCCGGCCGACGTAGCGGTTCATGTCGGCTTCGAAGCGGCCGGGACCGGCGCAGCCTGCCGCCAGGGCCAGGCCTGCCGCCATCAACGCCATTACCGAACGCCCCATCGCCACGCTGCCCTCGATCTCAGGAAAGGCCCGCAGGGTAGCACCGCCCCGGCGTCGGGTCTCGGGCATGGTCCTTGCCGAGCTGGGGTTGCGGACCGGCGCACGGGCCGATCCCGGCTCCCATGCGCATCAATCCCCTGCCGTTCGTTTTCGCTCCCGGCGTCGCTCTGGCCGGTGCCCTGGTCGCGGGAGCGCGCGGGATGTGGGTGGCCCTGTTCGCGTGGACCTTGCTGGTGGCGCTGGCGACCTTCACGGCCTGGCTGCGCCGCCCGCGCCACTGATGTCATCCGCCGCCCAGCCACGCGGTCGCGGCGTGAATGGTCAGCCCGACCAGGCCGCCGACCAGCGTGCCGTTGATTCGAACGAACTGCAGGTCGCGGCCGATGTTGCGCTCGAGCTCGGCGGTCATCTCGTCGGTGTTCCACTCGTCGACACGGGCGGCGATGTAGCGGCCGATGTCGGCGCGGTAGCGCTCGATCCAGCGCGGCGCCGCCTCGACGATCTGCGCGTTGATCCAGTCGCGCATCGCCGCGTCGGCCTCGAGCTTCGCGCCCAGCGTGCGCGCCCCATCGGCGATGCGCGTCCCGATGGTCGAGTCGTCGCGGCCGAGGTCGCCGTGCAGCCAGCCGAGCAGCTCGCTCCACAGCCGTTGCAGGTAGGCGGCCAGCGCCGGATGCGCCAGCACCTCGCGCTTGATCGCCTCGCCGCGCAGGCGGAAGTCGGGGTCGCCCTTCAGGCGCTCGACGAACTCGGCGACGAGCGCGTCGAAGCGCAGCCGCAGCGGGTGCTCGGCGTCGCCGGCCATCTCGGCGATCACGCGGCCGACGCCGGCGATCATCTTCTCGGTGGCCATCTTGCCGGCGATCTCGTCGAGCCCGAGGTAGCGCAGCAGGCGCAGCTCGTCGGCGATGACCTGCGCGATCCGCGTCTTCACCTCGGCGTCATCGAGCACCGCGGCCACCTGGCGCAGCACCTCGTCGAGCAGCGCCTGGTGCTTGCGCCCGGCAGTCAGGCCGTCGAGCACCTCGCCCGCGAGCCGGGCCACGTCGAGCCGCTCGAGCTGCGCGACGACCAGCTCGTGCATGAATCGGCGCACGCGCTCGTCGTCGAAGGCGTCGAGCCCGTAGCGCGCCGCGCGGACCAGGTGGCGGCCGACCTGCGCCGCATGCGGCGGGTCGGCCAGCCAGGCCGCCAGCCGCCGTGCCGCGTCGAAGCCGTGCAGCTTGCGCAACACCTGCTCGGTGCCGAGGAAGTTGTTGCAGATGAAGCCGGCCAGGTTCTCGCCGATGCGCGACTTGTTGGTGGGGATGATCGCGGTGTGCGGGATCGGCAGCCCGAGCGGGTGGCGGAACAGCGCGACGACCGCGAACCAGTCGGCGATCGCGCCGACCATCGACGCCTCGGCGAATGCGGCGACGTAACCCCAGGCCGCATGGCGCGGCTCGAGCCAGCGCGCCAGCGCGTAAAGCAGCGCCGCCAGCAGCAGCAGGCCCAGCGCGATGCGCTGCATGGCGCGCAGCCGGGCGGCGCGCGACGCTTTGTCGTTCATGCGCGCATTGGACCCGATCGGCCCGGCGCGCGGCGCGGCGCTCAGCCCGGCAGGCCGGCACGCGCCTCCGGGTGGGCGAACAGGAAGTCGACGGCGCCGGCCGGCGGCAGGTTGCGCAGCCGCTCGTTGGACCACAGGAAGCCGGCGATGCGGTCGGCCGAATCGGCGCTCAGGCTCGGGTCGTGCTCGACGATCAGGGCACTGCACTGTGCCAGCCATTCGAGGCAGGCCAGCGCCGCGCCGCTGACCTCGGCGGTTTCCGTCGGGCGGGTGTCACGGGTCGCTGCTGGATGCATGGGAAAGGGAGTCCTGCGAAGCCGGCCCGGCGGTGCCGGCAGGACAGTTCGGCAAGCCCTGTGCCCACGCGCCCATCAGCACGCGAGCCGGTGCTGCTCGCGGCGGATCAGCTCGCGCGCCTTGTCGAGCGCATAGCGCAGCGCCTCCTGCGGCGACAGCCAGCGGTGGCCACCGGCCAGGCTCTCGTCGCGCCAGGCCTCGCGCGGGCCGGCGTGTGCGCCGCGCACGCGCTTGACGACGACCGCAGCGATGTAGCCCCCGCCGCGCGGCGCCTCCAGTGCGCCGGCGTAGATGCGGTAGTCGCCCTCGTCGCGTTCGTCGAAATGCATGCTGCTCTCCTCGCGGGCAGACCGCGCCCGGCAAGGCAATGGTCGGCGCCGCGCACGGCGCGCGCATCCACCTTCGGAGGGCACCCGAAAGGGGGTGTCAGGCGGCCGGCGCCAAGGCCAGCTCGGCGTACAGCCGCAGGTAGTCGGCGGCCGCGGCGTGCCAGGAGAAGTCGGCGGCCATCGCCCGGCGCATCACCCGCTGCCAGGCGGCGGGGTCACCGTACAGGGCGAGCGCGCGCGCGAGCGCCTGGCCGAGTGCGGCAGGCGTGGCCGCGTCGAAGGCGAAGCCGGTCGCGCGATCGTCGCGGACGGCGTCCTCGGTCGCGTCGACCACCGTGTCGGCCAGCCCGCCGATGCGCCGCACGACCGGCAGGCTGCCGTAGCGCAGTGCGTACAGCTGCGTCAGGCCGCACGGCTCGAAACGCGAAGGCACGAGGATGGCATCGCTGCCGGCGATGACCCGGTGCGCCAACGCCTCGTCGTAGACGGCCCGCAGCGCGACGCGCCCCGGGTGCGCGCGCGACGCCGCTTCGAAGGCTGCCTGCAGCGCGGCGTCGCCGCTGCCTTGCACGACCAGCTGCGCGCCGGCGGCGGCCAGCGCCGGCACCTCGGCCAGCACGAGGTCCAGGCCCTTCTGCGCGGTGAGGCGGCTGACCACGCCGAACAGCGGCGCCCGCGGTTCGTCCGCCAGGCCCAGCTCGGCCTGCAGCGCCGCCTTGCAGCGGCCCTTGCCGGCGAGCGCGCCTGGCGTGTAACGCGCCGCCAGCTGCGGGTCGTGGGCCGGGTCCCAGACACGGCGGTCGACGCCGTTGAGGATCCCCGTGACCTGGCCGGCGCGCGCCCTCAGCACGCCGTCGAGCCCGCAGCCGAACTCGGGCGTGGCGATCTCGCGCGAATAGGTGGGGCTGACCGTGGTGATGCGGCTGGCGTACATCAGCCCTGCCTTCATGAAGGAAACCTTGCCGTGGAACTCGAGCCCGTGCGCGCCCATCAACCGGGCCGGCAGGCCAAGTAGCCCGAAATCGGCGGCGTCGAACAGCCCCTGGTAGGCGAGGTTGTGCACCGTGAACACGCTCGCTACGCCATGCGCCGGGTGCGCGGCCAGCCAGACGCAGGCGAGCGCGGCGTGCCAGTCGTGCGCGTGCACGACGGCGGGCGACCAGCGCGGATCGAGGGCGCCGGTGGCCAGCTGGGCCGCCGCGTAGCCGAGCAGGGCGAAGCGCTGCAGGTTGTCGGGCCACTCGTGGCCGGCGGCGTCGAGGTAGGGGTTGCCAGCGCGCCGGTACAGCCACGGCGCGTCGATCACATAGGCCGGCAGCGCGCCGAGACGGCCCAGGCTCAGCGTGACTCGCGCAGCACCGAAGGCCGGCCCGAACTCGGCGACGTTGCTCCGCGCGGTGAGCGCGTCGAGGATCGGCGGCAGCCCGGGCAGCAGCAACCGCACATCGGCGCCCGCCTCGGCCAGGGCCGCCGGCAGCGCCGCGACGACGTCGCCCAGCCCACCGGTCTTGACCCAGGGGTAGATCTCGGCGGCGACGTGCAGCAGCGCCGGCGCGCCGGCGTCAGGCATAGACCGGCGGCTGCGGCGCGGCCAGGCGCTCGAGCATCTCGCGCGTCACCAGAGTGATGCCGTGCTCGCTGCGGAAGAAGCGCGCGTCGTCGTCGGCGGCGTTCTCGCCGATCACCATGCCGTCGGGGATGTGGCAGCCGCGGTCGACCACCACGCGGTTGAGCCGCGCCCCGCGACCGACCTGCACGGCCGGCAGCAGCACCGCCCAGTTGACGCTGGCATACGAATGCACGCGCACACTGGAGAACAGCACCGAGCGGAACACCGCGCCGCTGATGATGCAGCCGCCGGAGACCAGCGACTCGACGGCGACGCCGCGGCGGTCGTCCTGGTTGTGCACGAACTTGGCCGGCGGCAGCTGAGGCTGATAGGTCCAGATCGGCCAGCGCGTGTCGTACAGGTCGAGCAGCGGCACCGTCGCGGTGAGGTCGATGTTGGCGTCCCAGTAGGCGTCGATGGTGCCGACGTCGCGCCAGTACGGCACCTCGCCGGGCTGCGTACCGACGCACGACAGGGCGAACGGGTGCGCCGCCGCCTGGCCGCGCTTCACCGCGTGCGGGATGATGTCCTTGCCGAAGTCGTGGTTCGACGTCGCGTCGCCGATGTCGCGCTCGAGTTCGCGGAACAGGTACTCGGCATCGAAGATGTAGATGCCCATGCTGGCCAGCGCCAAGTCCGGCTGGCCGGGCATGGCCGGGGGATCGGCGGGCTTCTCGACGAAGTCGGTGATCAGGTCGTTGTCGTCGACGGCCATCACGCCGAAGCCGGTCGCCTCGGCGCGCGGCACCGCGATGCAGCCGACCGTGCAGGCACGCCCCTTGGCGACGTGGTCGGCGAGCATCAGCGCGTAGTTCATCTTGTAGACATGGTCGCCGGCCAGCACGACGACGTAGTCGGCACGGTAGCCGGCGACGATGTCCTGGTTCTGGTAGACGGCGTCGGCGGTGCCGCGGTACCACGACTCCTCGTCGATGCGCTGCTGCGCCGGCAGCAGGTCGACGAACTCGTTCATCTCGCTCTTCAGGAAGGCCCAGCCGCGCTGCAGGTGGCGCAGCAGGCTGTGGCTCTTGTACTGGGTGATGACGCCGATGCGGCGGATGCCCGAGTTGAGGCAGTTCGACAGCGCGAAGTCGATGATGCGGAACTTGCCGCCGATGTAGACCGCCGGCTTGGCGCGGCGGTCGGTCATCTGCTTGAGGCGGCTGCCGCGGCCGCCCGCAAGCACCAGCGCGACGGCGCGCCGTGGCAGGTCGAAGCTCCGGGCCAGGTCAGGGCTGCTCATCAGTCACTCCTTTCGCCCCCGGTCGCCCGGCGACAGCTGCTGCTCACTGA
>JBLMVT010000540.1:0-4352 GCA_050256835.1 Betaproteobacteria bacterium
CTGCATCCGCGGCGCGCGACGCTGCCGCGCGCCGGCACGGCGCCCGGACCGGGGCGGTGGGTCGCGCACGCCGACCTCGGCGCGGTCGCGCTGCCGGCACCGCTGGCGCGGCTGCTCGGCGGCTGAGAACCGGATTCGCCGTTCAGGCCGCTGCTGACGCCGCAGGACGGCCGTTACTCCGGCGACGGCAACCAGCGCACCGCGAGCACGCCGGGGATCGCGGCCAGGTCGCGCAGCACGGCGTCCTCGACCCGGCTCTCGACGTCGACCAGCGTGTAGGCGACCTCGCCTCGCGACTTGTTCACCATGTTGTGGATGTTGAGCCCGGCGCGCGCCATCGTGGTCGAGATCTGGCCCAGCATGTTGGGCACGTTGGCATTGGCGATCGCGACGCGCCACGCCGACTCGCGCTCCATCGCCACCGCCGGGAAGTTGACGGCGTTGACGACGTTGCCGTGCTCGAGGTAGTCGCGCAGCTGGTCGGCGACCATCACTGCGCAGTTCTCCTCGGCCTCGCCGGTCGACGCGCCGAGGTGCGGCAGCGCGATCACGCGTTCGTGGCCGATGATCGCCGCGCTCGGGAAGTCGCACACGTACCAGCCCAGCCGGCCACCGGCCAGCGCGGCGAGCACGGCCGCGTCGTCGACCACGCCCTCGCGCGAGAAGTTGAGGAGCACCGCGTCGGGGCGCAGCAGGCCGACGTTGTCGGCGTTGACGAGGTGGCGCGTCGCCTCGACCAGCGGCACGTGCAGGCTGACGAAGCGCGCGCGGCGCAGCACCTCGGCGACGCTGCGGGCGCGGCCCACCTGTGAAGGCAGGCTCCACGCCGCCTCGACGGTGATCTCGGGGTCGTGGCCGATCGCCTCCATGCCGAGCTTGATCGCCGCGTCGGCGACCAGCCTCCCGACCTTGCCGAGCCCGACGATGCCCAGCGTCTGGCCGGTCAGCTCGAAGCCGGCGTAGGCCTTCTTGCCGTCCTCGACGCGGCGCTCGAGGTCGGCGGCGTGCGGATCGAGCCCGGCGACGAAGCGCAGCGCGGGCGGCAGGTTGCGCGCGGCCATCAGCATGCCGGCGATGACCAGTTCCTTCACCGCGTTGGCGTTCGCCCCGGGCGCGTTGAACACCGGCACGCCGCGCGCGGCCAGCGCCGCCACCGGGATGTTGTTGGTGCCCGCGCCGGCGCGCGCCACGGCGAGCACGCTGGGCGGGATCGCCTTCGAGCGCAGGTCGGCCGAGCGCAGCAGGATGGCGTCGGGCTCGGCGATGTCGGGGCCCACCGTGTAGCGCGATTCGGGCAGGCGCGCCAGCCCGGCCGGCGCGATCGAATTCAGCACCTGCACGCGCAGGCGTCGGGAAGTGCGGGGCTCAGCCATGCGCGGCCTCGAATTCCTTCATGTACGCGACCAGCGCGCGCACGCCGTCGATCGGCATCGCGTTGTAGATCGACGCGCGCATGCCGCCCACCGAGCGGTGGCCTTTGAGCTGGATCATCCCGCGCTCGGCCGCGCCCTCGAGGAACGGCTTGTCGAGCGCCGCGTCGGGCAGGCGGAACGGCACGTTCATCAGCGAACGGTCCTCGCGCGCGATCGGGTTGGTGTAGAAGGCCGTCGAGTCGAGGTAGTCGTACAGCACCGCCGCCTTGGCGCGGTTGCGGGCGGCCATCGCCTCGAGCCCGCCCTCGTCCTTGAGCCAGCGCAGCACCAGCCCGGCAACGTAGATCGCGTAGGTCGGCGGGGTGTTGTACATCGAGTCGGCCTCGGCCTGCGTGCGGTAGTCGAAGGCCGAGGGCGTGATCGGCAGCGCCTGGCCGATCAGGTCGTCGCGCACGATCACCACGGTCAGGCCCGAGGGCCCCATGTTCTTCTGCGCGCCGGCGTAGATCAGGCCGTAGCGGCTCACGTCGACCGGCCGCGACAGGATGTTCGACGACATGTCGGCGACCAGCGGCACGTCGCCGGTGTCGGGCGTCCAGTGGTACTCGACTCCGCCGATCGTCTCGTTGGCGCAGACATGCACGTAGGCGGCCCGCGGGTCGAGCTTCCATGTCGAGCGTGCGGGCACGCGGTCGTAGCCGGTCGCAGCGGAACTGGCGGCGACGTTGACGGTGCCGTACTTCTTGGCCTCCTTGATCGACTTCTTCGACCACTCGCCGGTGTCGACGTAGTCGGCGCCGGCGCGGCCGCGCAGCAAATTCATCGGCACGAAGGCGTTCTGCCCGATCGCGCCGCCCTGCAGGAACAGCACCTTGTAGTTCGCCGGCACGGCCAGCAGCTCGCGCAGGTCGGCCTCGGCCTGGGCGTGGATGCCGATGAACTCGGGGCCGCGATGGCTCATCTCCATCACGGACATTCCCGAGCCGTGCCAGTCGAGCATCTCCTCGGCGGCCTGGCGCAGGACGGGTTCGGGCAGGGTGGCGGGGCCGGGGCTGAAATTGAAGACGCGCGTCATCGCAGTTCTCTGGTGGAGTGGAGGAAGAGGATAGCGGCAGGGTGCAAAGGCCTCATGCCAGCACGCCCTTGCCGCGCAGGTATTCGTCGACCAGCGTGAGCCGCAGCAGCGGATCGGGCAGGCGCATCAGCTTGTGCTTGGCGGCCAGCGGCACCGGCAGCAGCTCGCACCAGCGGTTGGCGACCCAGCCGGCGTCGTCGAAGCGATACGGTTCCAGGAAGGGCACGCTGCCGCGCTCGCCGAGTGCGGCGATCGCGTCGGCGAGTCCGCGCGCGCAGCCGGCCAACGCCGCCGTCGGCGCGACGTGCGGGTCATCTTCGATCGGCGCGGTGTCGGCGAGCCACAGCCCGTCGGCCTGCTGGCGGCTGCCGAGCAGCTCGAAGCGCTGCGTGCCGCGGCAGCGCACGCGCAGGATGCCGGGCCCGGCGGCGTCGACGTCGAGCAGGTGCGCCAGCACGCCGGCATCCTCGAGCTCGACCGTCGCGCCGCCGCGCCGGTTGACCTCGCCGCCCTGGCGCAGCGCGACGACACCGAAGCTTTGGCCCTCGCGCAGGCAGCGGCCGACGAGGTCGAGGTAGCGCGCCTCGAACACCTTCAGGCCGAGCAGGCCGCCGGGGAAGAGCACGGTCTGCAGCGGGAACAGCGCCAGTTCCAGTGTCAGCCCTCCGCCGTGCTCAGCTCGCGGTGGCGCACCAGCGTCGCCGCCTGGTCGGCGAAGCGCACCGCCAGCCGCTCGACGAAGAACACCGAGCGGTGCTGCCCGCCGGTGCAGCCGACGGCCACCGTGAGCGAGCTGCGCTGGTCGTTCTCGAAGGCCGGCAGCCAGTGGCGCAGGAACGCTTCGATCTGCCCGAGCATCTCGAGCGCCTCGGGCTGCGCCTCGAGGTACGCCGCCACCGCTGGGTCGCGCCCGGTGAGCGGGCGCAGCTCGCGGATGTAGTGCGGGTTGGGCAGCACGCGCACGTCGAAGACGTAGTCGGCATCGAGCGGAACGCCGTGCTTGTAGGCGAACGACTCGAACACCAGCGTCAGGCCGGCGCCCGGCGCCTGCACCAGCGCGAGCATCCAGGCGCGCAGCTGTGCCGGACGCAGCTGGCTGGTGTCGATCACCGTCGAGGCCTCGCGCAGGCCGCCGAGCAGCTGGCGTTCCAGCTCGATCGACTCGAACAGCGCGCGCCTGCCGTCGTGCGCGCGCCGGCCTTCGCGGCGCCGCTCGGCCGACGGCGGCTCCTTCGACAGCGGGTGCGGACGCCGGGTCTCGGAGAAGCGGCGCACCAGCGCCTCGGTGCCGGCGTCGAGGAAGATCGAACGCACGCGGATGCCTTCGCCGCGCAGCTGTTCGAGCAGCGGCAGCAGGTGCGGCAGCGAGCCGGCGCTGCGCACGTCGACCGCGATCGCCACGCGGCGGTCGCTGCGCCGCTTCTCGAGCCGCAGGAAGTCGCGCAGCAGCTCGGGCGGCAGGTTGTCGACGCAGAAGAAGCCGGCGTCCTCGAGCGCGTGCAGCGCGACCGACTTGCCCGAGCCGGAGATGCCGCTGACCAGCACCACCTCGCGCGGCGACAGCGCGGCCACCGGCTGCGTCGGCGCGCTCATGAGCGCTTGCGCCCGCGCGCCGCCGGCGCCGCATCGGCACCGACCGCGAGCATCTCCTGCGCATGCGCCAGGCTTGTGTTGGAAAGCCGCTCACCGCACAACATGCGCGCGACCTCCGCCACCCGCCCTTCGCCGCCGACCGCGGCGACCTCGCTCAGCGTCAGCCCGTCGCGCGACTGTTTCGAGACGACGAAGTGATGGCTGTCGCAGGCGGCGACCTGCGGCAGGTGCGTGACCGCAAGCACTTGCCGGTCGCGGCCGAGTTGCTTCATCAGCCGACCCACCGTTTCGGCGACCGCGCCGCCGACGCC
>JBLMVT010000541.1:0-8918 GCA_050256835.1 Betaproteobacteria bacterium
ACGGCGCCGGAGTAGACGTAGGCGCGCAGGTCGAACTTCATCACCTGGCCGCCTTTGCCCTCGTCGACGACGCGCTGGCCAGGCGCTAGCAGCGACTGCGCGACGTAGTCGCCGGCGAGGATCTCCTGCCACACGCGGCGCGTGAGCTTGTCGCCGCGGTAGGCGGCGCGGCTGCCGAAGCCGGCGCGCGGCTTGAAGAACAGGCTCTTGCGTTCGTCCCACAGCCGTGCCGCGTGCGCCGCGTCGACCACCTCGGTGCGCGGGATGTCCCGCAGCAGCACCTCCTGCGTCGCCGCCAGCACGCCGAGTGCGGTCAGGCGCTGCGCGTCGGTCAGGAGGGCGAGGTTGCGCTTGTCGGCGTACAGCGCATGGGCGCGCGGATGCGGCGTCAGCACGACGGCGCCAGCCAGATAGGCCTCGCGCAGCGCTGCGTGGGCGGGCGACTCGAGATAGAAGTCGGTGAGCCGGTTGTAGACGAGGTCGACGGTGCCGCTGGCGTGCTGCAGGGCGCCGTCGCGCCATTGCAGCTCGGACGGGTCGGCGATCACGGCGGCGACGCCGTGGCGCTCGAACAGGCGCTGGAACAGCAGGAACTCGGGGTAGAGGTACTGCTGCTGCGGCGCCTCGTCGACGATCGCGATGCGGCCGAGCGGCCGCTCGTGGCGCGCCAGGCGCCATTCGCTGCGGAACATCTCGACGATGCGCCGCTCCAGCGTCGCCGCATCGGCGAGCGACGGCACGAGCGGCTCGACGCTCGCGCAGCAGGCGCGCTGCGCGCGCGCCAGCACGGCGTTGAGCATCGCGCCGCCGGCGTTGGTGTTGATCTCGATGAGCCCGAGGCGGTCGCCGGCGAGATGGAAGTCGTAGCCGAAGAAGACGCTGCGGGGGCCGCCCGGATCGTGACGCGCGATCGCCGGCGCGCCGGCGAGCACGGCCGCGCGATAGGCCGGCATCCCGACCACCGACTCGACGGCGCCGACGACCGCGGTCATCCTGCGCAGGTGCCGCTCGGACACGAACACCGGCCGGGCCGAGAACAGGTAGGGGCAGCGCTCGCGCACCAGCCGGAACAGCCCGGGCTGGCCCAACTCGACCTCGAGCGCGGCGCGCAGCGCGGCCTCGTCGAGGCCGGTGCAGAAGCACTCGGCGTTGAGCGCGTCGATCGAGCGCGAATCGGACTCGTCCATGGGCTCAGGCGACACGAACGCCGGCCTCGTACCAGCCCTTGCTGCGTACGACCAGACGCACGACCAGCAGCATCACCGGCACCTCGATCAGCACGCCGACCACGGTGGCCAGCGCCGCGCCGGACTGGAAACCGAACAGGCTGATCGCGGTCGCGACCGCGAGCTCGAAGAAGTTGCTGGCGCCGATCAGCGCGGACGGGCAGGCGACGGCGTGCGACTCGCCGAGGCGACGGTTCAGCGCATAGGCCAGCCCGGAGTTGAACAGCACCTGGATCAGGATCGGCACTGCGAGCATTGCAATGACCAGCGGCTGAGCGAGGATCGCCTCGCCCTGGAAGGCGAACAGCAACACCAGCGTGGCCAGCAGCGCGCCGACCGACCAGGGTCCCAGCCTGGCCAGCAGGGCGTCGAACGTCGCCTGCCCGCGCGCCAGCAGGGCCTTGCGCGCCGCCTGCGCGACCAGCACCGGAATCACGATGTACAGCACGACCGACGCGACCAGCGTGTCCCACGGCACCGCGATCGACGACAGGCCGAGCAGCAGCGCGACGACGGGCGCGAACGCGAACACCATGATCGTGTCGTTCAGCGCCACCTGCGACAGCGTGAACAACGGGTCGCCGTCGCTGAGCCGGCTCCACACGAACACCATCGCCGTGCACGGGGCGGCGGCGAGCAGGATCAGGCCGGCGACATAGCCGTCGTGCTGCGCGGCGGGCAGCCAGGGCGCGAACACGTGGCGCACGAAGATCCAGCCGAGCAGCGCCATCGAGAACGGCTTGACGGCCCAGTTGACGAACAGCGTGACGCCGATGCCGCGCCAGTGCCGGCCGACGCGGTGCAGTGCGCCGAAGTCGACCTTCAGCAGCATCGGCACGATCATCACCCAGATCAGCATGCCGACCGGGAGGTTGACGCGCGCCACTTCCATGCGGCCGACGGCCTGGAACGGCCCCGGCAGGATGCGGCCGAGCGCGATGCCGGCGACGATGCACAGCAGAACCCAGACGCTGAGGTAGCGCTCGAAGACGCTCATCGGCGCGAGGGCCGGCGGCGGGGCGGCAAGGGTGCGGGCCGTCATGCGCCGGGCCTCAGCTGCGGCCGATCCGCTCGAGCGCCGCCTGCAGCGCCGGGCGGTCCAGCGTCTCGAGCGGCAGCGCCAGCAGCTGCAGCAGCCGGTAGCCGAACGCCTGCCGGGTGAGCTCGAAGGCGCGCCGCCGGGCGTCTTCGCCGCCCTCGGCGTCCGAAGGATCGGGGTAGCTCCAGTGCGCCTTCGCCGGCTGGCTCGGGCCGCCGAAGAAGACCGGGCACGCCTCGGCCGCCGCGCTGTCGCAGACGGTGACGACGATCGCCAGCGGCGGTGCATCGTTGCGGGTGAACTCGTCCCAGCTCTTGCTGCGGCAGCCGCTGGCGTCGATGCCGGCGCGCTGCAGCGCCTCCACCGCCAGCGGGTTGACGCGCCCGCTCGGCGCGCTGCCTGCACTGTGCGCGCGCACGTCCTTGCCGAGCCGGCGCGCCAGGTGGTTGAGCATCGCCTCGGCCAGCACGCTGCGCGCCGAGTTGTGCGTGCACAGGAACAGGACCTGCGTGGTCACGGCTCAGCAGCAGGAAGAGCCGGGTGTCTGCGTCGCGATGGCGGCCGGCTCGCCGCGCGGCGCGCAGCAGGCCGTGGCGGCCGGGGCGACGGCTTCCCGGAACACCGGGATGTTCGCCAGTGTGCGGAAGTGCTCCCAGGCGATGCCCTGCGGGTCGGTGACCCAGTGCTTGTCGCTGCGCGCGTAGCAGCAGGTCGTCTCGCCTTCGTCGCGCAGCGCCAGGTCGGCCGCCTCGGCGCGCGCCTTCAGCTCGGCGAGCTCGGCCGGGTCGTCGGTCCGGAAGCCGAGGTGGTCGATGCCGGGCTGCGCCCCGCGCGTCGAGATCGCGAAGTTGAGCGCCGGGTCGTCGAGCATCCAGTTGGCGTAGTCGGCCTCGATGCGCGTCGGCTGGGCACCGAACAGCCTGCAGTAGAAGCCGATGCTCGCCGTCAGGTCGGCGACGTGCAGGTGAACGTGGAATCTCTTCATGGCAGTCTCCGGTCAGCAGGCAGCGGCGCGGCGGCGCCGCCGGGCGGGCGCGCAGGCGACGCCCTGGCAGCAGTGCGCGCTGAGATAAGCGAGCAGGCCGTTCATCCGTTCGATCGCCGGCCGATAGATCAGGGAGCGGCCGTCGCGCTCGATCGTCACCAGGCCGGCATGGACCAGCTCCTTGAGGTGGAACGACAGCGTCGACGGCGGGACGTCGAGCATGGCGGCCAGCGCGCCTGGCGTCATGCCGTCGGGGGCGGCGCCGACCAGCGCGCGGAACACGCGCAGCCTCGCGTGCTGGGCGAGGGCGCCCAGGGCGGCGACGGCAGCGGCTTCATCCATGTTTCCAGAATGCTGGAAACGTCGATGGATGTCAAGCGGGCCGCGTGCTCACCGTGACACGCAGCCCGCCGAGCGCCGGCGACTCGTCGACGGCGAGCGCCAGCCCCTGTACCTGGGCGATGCGCCGCACGATCGACCAACCGAGCCCGCTGCCGCTCGCCTCGTTGCCGAGCACGCGGAAGAAGCGCTCGCCGAGCCGCGCGCGCTCGGCGGCGCCGAGTCCCGGCCCGCTGTCCTCGACCGTCAGCCGCCAGTCGCGCTCACCGGCCAGCGTGACGCGCACGCGCGCACCGGCCGGGCTGTAGCGCAGCGCGTTGTCGACCAGGTTGCGTAGCAGCACGGCGAACAGCGTCTCGTCGCCATCGGCCGGGCAGGGCCGCGGCGCCTCGAGCTCGACCTGCTGGTCGCGCGCCAGCGCCTGCGGAGCCAGTTCGGCGATCGTCGTGCGCGCCAGCGCCGCGAGGTCGACGCTGCGCCGCTCGCGCGCAGCGTCGCTGTCGAGCCGCGCCAGCGTCAGCAGCTGGTCGACCAGCCGCGCTGCTCGATCGCAGCCGGCGATGGTCGCCTCGAGCGCGTGCCGGCGTGCCGCGTCGTCGCCGGCGGCACCTTGCGCGACCTGCGCCTGCGCGCGGATCGCCGCGATCGGCGTGCGCAGTTCGTGCGCGGCGTCCGCGGTGAAGCGCCGTTCCGATTCGAGCAGCGCGCCGATGCGCGCGAGCAGCGCGTTCAGTGCGCCGATGAGCCCCTGCAGCTCGGCCGGCGCGCCCGCCTGCACGACGGGTTGCAGCGCGTCGGGGGCGCGCGCGGCCAGGGTGGCGCGCAGCCGCTGCAGCGGCGCCAGCCCGTGGCGCACGGCCCACCAGACGAGCCCGGCGAGCAGCGGCAGCGCCAGCGCCAGCGGCGCCAGGATGCCGCGCATCACCGCGCCGAGGATGGCGTCGCGCGCGTCGACGCGTTCGCCGACGTAGACCCGGACGTCGCGCTTGGCGCCGCGCGCGGCGAACACGCGCCAGCGCGCGCCGTCCAGCTTCAGCGTGGCGAAGCCCTCGTCCTGCGCGGCCATCGGCCGCGTAGGCGCGTTGGCAGAGTGCAGCACCAGAGAGCCCTCGTGCCAGACCTGGAAGGCGACGCGCGGCGCATAGCGATGCAGCGAGCGCTCTTCCTCGTGCGGCGCGTGCTCGTCGTCGGGAGCGCGGATCTGCTGCGCGATGAGCAGCGCGGCGGCCTGCGCGAGGTGGCTGTCGAGCAGCTCGTCCAGTTCGTGGCGCGCGTCGATCCAGGTCCAGGCCGCCGCCGCCAGCCACACGGCCGCGACCGCGCCGAGCACCAGCGCGAGCAGCCGGCCCTGCAGCGAGGCGGGGGCTCTGAGCCTCACGGCGCGGGCGCGGCTGGAGCGACGCCGGCACGCGGCAGCATGTAGCCGACGCCGCGGATGGTCTGGATCAGCTCGGGGCGCAGCTTGCGCCGCAGGTGGTGGATGTGGACCTCGACGGCGTTGCTGTCGACCTCGCGGCCCCAGGCGTACAGGCGCTGCTCGAGCTGTTCGCGCGACAGCACGCGGCCGGCGGCCAGCATCAGCTGGTGCAGCAGGTCGAACTCGCGCGGCGCCAGCGTGACCGGCCGGCCGTCGAGGCTGACGCTGCGCCCCGCCGGATCGAGCACCAGCGCGCCCTGTACCAGCCGCTCGGTGGGCTGGCCGTGGGCGCGGCGCACCAGCGCGCGCAGCCGCGCCGCCAGCTCGCCGAGGTCGACCGGCTTGACGATGTAGTCGTCGGCGCCGAGATCGAGGCCGCGGATGCGCTCGGGCAGCGCGTCGCGCGCGGTCAGCACCAGCACCGGGGTGTCGACCCGATCGGCGCGCACGCGCGCCAGCACGTCGAGCCCGTCGACGCGCGGCAGGCCCAGGTCGAGCACGGCCGCCGCGTAGACGCCGCTGCGCAGCTCCCGTTCGGCGGCCAGCCCGTCGCGCACCCAGTCGATCTGGAAGCCGTGCTGGCGCAGCCCGTTGCGCAGGCCGTCGCCCAGCAGGGCGTCATCTTCGGCGAGCAGCACGCGCATCAGTCGTCGTCGCGGTCGTGGCCGTGGTGGCGGTCGTTGGCGGCGGCGCGGGCGGTCGTCGTCGCCACGTCAGGCGCCTGCTGCCACTGCAGCGCCCAGAAGCCGAGTACGCCGGCGAGCAGCAGCGCGGCCACGCTGCGCCAGGGCGCGGCGCTCGGTTCGCCCGGGTCGCCGCGCTTGCGCCCCGTGACCATCGCGCGCACCAGGTTCTCGCGGTGCGCCAGGCTGCCGAGCACGACCGCCGCGACGTGCACGATCACCAGGCCGAGCATGGCGCTGGCCGCGCCCTCGTGCAGCTCCTCGAGCCAGTCGCCGCCGACCTCGGCGTAGGTGGCCCAGCCGCTCAGCGTGGTGAGCGCCGCCAGCGCGAGCAGCGCGACGATCATCCAGCCGCCGGCCGGGTTGTGGCCGGTGTGGTGCTCGGGCCGCCCGCGCAGCAGCGAGCCGAGGTAGGCCAGCACGGCGCGCGGGCCGCGCACGAAGTCGGCGAAGCGCGCGTGCCGCGTGCCGAGCAGGCCCCACAGCAGGCGGAACACGATCAGGCCGGCCATCGTGTAGCCGAGCGTGACGTGCAGCAGGGTCCAGCGCTCGCTCTCGGCGGTCAGCCAGGCGCCGGCGAAGCTGGCGACCATCAGCCAGTGGAAGACGCGCACCGGCGCGTCCCAGACGCGGATCGGTCGCAACGGGGGGGTGTTCATCGTGGGTCCCTTCATTGTCGCGGGATGCGGATGGCGTGCTCGTCGAAGCTGCCCTCGGCCGCCCGCGGATGGCAGGCTGCGCAATTGGCGGGGCTCTTGATCGAGGGGCGCTTCCACGTCGCGGCGGAAATGTCGTCGTGCTTGCGTTCGAACCAGACCGAGCGGGTGATGCGGTCCTCGGGCGGCGGCGCCTTGTCGACGCGCTTGCCGCGCCCGGCGTTGGCATCGAGCCAGCCGGACAGCTGCGTCAGGGTCGGCGCGTCGAGCGAGGCGTCGGTGCCGAAGTGGTGCGGCAGGTCACTCGTCAGGCGCCGCCACGACGCCGCCGGCAGCATGCCGGGCGGGTAGGCGACGTGGCAGGCGCCGCATTCGTTCTGGTAGGCCGGCAGCAGCGGCACGCGCGCCCCGCGCTCGCCGCCGGAGGCCGAGGCTGCGAGCGGCAGCAGGGCGGCGAGAAGTGCCGCCAGCGTGACGCCGGCGTTCATGGCTTGAGCGTGGCGAGCCACGCGACGATGTCGGCCTTCTCGTCGGCCGTGCATTCGCGGCCGAGCACGTCGCCGCAGTTGCGCCGGAACCACTTGTCGACCTTGGCCTGGTCGGTGAAGCGGCGCGGGTTGAAGGCGGGCGCCAGCGGCGCGATCGTCTTGCCCGTCGCCGCGTGGCGGCCGTCGGCGACGGGGCGTTCGCCGTGGCAGCTCGCGCACGACCACTCGCGGCCGTGCGTCGCGTTGAAGAACTGCTGGCCGCGTGCCGCATCGGGCGCGGCCTGGCTCGCGCCGGCGAGCCCGGCGAGCGCCAGCGCCGCCAGCCATCGGTTCGATCGCAGGATCATGAGGGCTCCTTTATCGTGAGCCCCCATGCTGGGCACGCCGGGTTAGCGCATTCTTAAGGCGCGGCGGCATACCCGGTGCGGTACCGCGCCCCGGCGCTTCTCAGGCCTTGGCGCAGGTGTCCATGCCGAGCAGCTTGTACACGGGGCAGAAGCGCACCACGCCGGTGAGCAGCGGCACGATGCCGAGGTAGCCCCAGGCGCCGATCGTTCCGCCGTAGGCGAGCACGATCAGCAGCAGGCCGATCACGATGCGCAGCACGCGGTCGACGGTACCGACATTGGCAATCATCACGAACTCCTTGCGCGCGACGCCTTCGTCGCGATGCCCGACGCTAGCCCGCTGCGCCGGCCGTGGGCTTGATGGCCGTCAACGCGCTGCCCAAGCGCGGATGGCCGTGCAGCCGAGGGCGTCGGGACCCGTCTGCGTTCATGTCCCCCGGGCCGGGCTCGCACCCGGCCCTCCTCCTGATACTTCACTGCGACGGGTACCCGACACCCTGGGCCCGACACGACGATGGCACGCGTTGCCAGAGCGCATCGGATCGGGACGGCGGGGCGCCCTGTGGAGCGAAGTGAAGGAGGAGGGCCGGCGTGAGCCGGCCCGGGGGACATGAGCGGAACAGGGCGCCCCGTCGTCCCGATCACGCGAAGGCGGTTCGAGAACGGTTGCTCAGACCTGGCTGCGCACCCACGACACGATCTCGGACGCCGGCAGCGCGCCGCTGCGCCGCGCCACTTCCTGCCCGCCCTTGAACAGCACGAGCGTCGGGATGCTGCGGATGCGATGCCGCACGCTGGCCTGCGGCGACGCCTCGGTGTCGACCTTGGCGAAGCGCACCTCGGGCAGCTGGGCCGCGGCGGCGGCGAACTGTGGCGCCATCATCTTGCACGGCCCGCACCAGTCGGCCCAGTAGTCGACCAGCACCGGCAGTTCCGTGCCCTCGACGTAGGGCCCGAAGCTGCGGTCGTCGAGCGCCACCGGCGCGGATTCCATCAGCGCGGCCTTGCAGCGACCGCAACGAGGGTCGTCGCGCAGGCGCGCATCGGGCACCCGGTTCTTCGTGCCGCAGGCGGGGCAGACGAGTTGCATGAGGCTCTCCAGGGCAAGTACCGATGCAGTTGGCGCCGCATCGCGGGGCTTCAAGGCCCACGGCGGGAATGCGGTTCGCTCTGCGAGCTGGAGTCGGGCACGACGCCGGCGTTGCCGCGCGCGAAGTAGCGATAGGCGTAGCGCCAGCGGCCGGCCTCGACCTGCAGCCGCGCGCCGCGCGCGTCGGACGCGGTCAGCAGGCCCGTGCGCGGCGGGCTGCCCGGCGCCATCACGAACGGCTCGTCCTGCGCCAGCTTCAGCGCCAGCGTCCCGATCCACATCGGCCCGTCGACGCGCATCGTCATGTCGCCCAGCGGCGGCACGCGCGCCTCGAGCTGCAGGCCGAGCCGGTAGCTGCGCGCGCCGCGCTGCACGAGGAGGTCGCGCCAGGCGACGACGTAGCGCTCGGCGCCGCTGCGCCGGTCGGTCGCCAGCGCGATGCGTGCCGCACCCGTCCAGCGCATCGCCGCGCTGCCCAGGTCGTGGAAGCGGAAGTCGAGCTCGACCACGTCCTCGCGGCCGTCCTCGCGCCGGGCCGCGACGACGAAGTCGCTGCTGCCGGTGACGACCTTGCCGTCGACGCGGCAGGCGTCGAACACGGTGACGAAGCGATCGCGCACCGACAGGTCGCCGCTGGCGTCGCGGTCG
>JBLMVT010000542.1:0-5539 GCA_050256835.1 Betaproteobacteria bacterium
GGAGCGTGCCCACGGCAGCGGGTTGTGGCCCCATTCGCCGGCCAGACCGTTCGGCCCGTCGAGCACCCGACCGTGCACCGCGATGCCCGCGCCGACGCCGGTGCCGAGGATGGCCGCGAACACCACCGCCGCGCCCGCGCCGGCACCGTCGGTCGCCTCCGACAGGGCCAGGCAGTTGGCGTCGTTGGCGATGCGCACCGGGCGCTGCAGCACGGCCTCGAGGTCGCGCTGCAGCGGCCGGCCGTTCAGGCAGGTCGAGTTGGCGTTCTTGATGCGCCCGTCGGCGCCGGCGCTGCCCGGCGTGCCGAGGCCGACGGTCGCGCCCGCACTGCCGATGGTGGCGTCGCCGGCGCGCACCAGCCCGGCGATCGCGTCGACGGTGGCGGCGTAGTCGCCGGCCGGCGTCGGCACGCGGCGGCGCCAGACCTCTGCGCCGGCTGCGTCGAGCACGATCGCCTCGAGCTTGCTGCCGCCGACGTCGATGCCGATCGCGGGGCGACCGCTCATTGCTGGGACAGGCCGCGGATGCATACCTTGCAGGCGATGCCGTGCGGCTGCAGCTCGATCCACTCGACCTCGCCGCCGAGCTGCTTGACGCGCTTGCGCACGCCGCCCAGCCCGAGGCCGTGCGCCCACTGGCGCGGCGTGCGGCCGATGCCGTCGTCACTGACGGTGAGGTCGAGCTGGTCGTCGTGCAGCGCGAAATCGACCGTGACGCGGGTCGCCTGCGCATGCGCGATGGCGTTGCTGACCAGCTCGCGCAGCACCCGGGTCAGGGCCGACCACTGCACCACCGTCAGCAGCAGGTCCTCGTCGTAGCTGAGCGACCACTGCAGGTCGATGTGCGCGGCCGCCAGCCGCTGCGTCAGGTCGGCCTTCCATTCGGGAGCGGCGTGCGACAAGCGGTGGCTCGGCGCGGCCAGCCCGCGCGTCAGCGTCTTCAGATCCTGCAGCGTGTGCCGCACGTAGTCTTCCATCTCCGGCGTCGGCGCCTTGTACATCAGCGTGAGCAGGCGCGCGCCGATGTCGTCGTGCAGATCCTGCGCCAGCCGCGCGCGCTCCTCGCTGCGGCCCTGCTCGACGGCCTGGTCGAAGGCGATCGCGCGGCGCAGCTGCTCGAGCACGCGGTCGGTCAGGCGCGCGTCCTCCGGTGTGAACAGCCGCCGGCCGCGCTGCGCGTAGCGGATCTCGACGGCGAGCGCCGAAGGCAACTGCGGGTCGTGGCGCCCGCTCGTCAGGTCGGGCACCGGCACGCGCAGCGTCGAACCGTGCGCGACGATGCAGGTGCGCGCCGTCGACTTGTCGACCACGCTGACCTCGAGCGGGTCGAACAGCTCGCGCAGCAGCCGACCGAGCTGCGCCGGCACGTTGTGCGGCTGCGCCTCGACGTCGCGGGCGATGCGGTACAGCTGCTCGAACATGCGTCCGGTGGTCAGCACGCGTTCGCCGATCAGCCGGTCGAGCAGCCACTGCCGGGTGCCCGCATAGACGCCCAGTGCGATGAACAGCGACAGCGTCAGCGAGGCGAACTGGCCGAGCGAGAACACGGCGACGAACAGCAGGTCGAGCGACGTGGCCACCGCGCTGATCGCCGCCAGCAGCGCGAACTCGCGCAGCAGCTGCTGCGAGCGCGCCAGGAACGGCACCAGCAGCAGCAGCCCGGCGGAGAGCATCGTCCACAGCACCGAGCCGTTCTGCGCGATGTCGCGCTGCAGGGCCGGCTGGCCGGCGCTGGCGCCGACCGCGACGGTGAGGGCCAGCAGCGCGCCCACGCTCAACGCGACCAGCCGCCGCGCCAGCACGGCGAACGGGTGCGGCGCCAGCCGGTACGACCGGCCGAGCAGGATGATGACCGCGACACCGAGCGCGAGCGCGGTGAACTGTGTGGCCCACCAGCCCGGCAGCAGATGGCGTTCGACGGCCAGCCAAAGGACCGCGCTCGCGGCCCAGCCGAGCAGTGCCACGCCGCGCGCGTGCGGCAGGCGCGTCGGGTGCAGCACGGCGGCGTGGACGGCGGCCGCGCCGGTGACGAAATCGAAGGCCGTTCGCGCCTGCAGGTCCCAGCCGGGCAGGCCGGCGGGCAGGTTGAAGTCGAGCGCCGAGCCGACGGCGATGAACAGGAGGTTGCCGGTCTGGCTCCACGCCATGGCCGCGAACAGCAGGTTGCGCAGGTTCGGCTGCGCCAGCAGCACGACCATGCCGACCAGGTACAGCGCCAGGCCGAACGCGGCGTACACCCAGTACAGCGCGCCGAGGGCGACGATGCCGCTCGGCCGCGGCGTGGCGTCGACGGTCGTGCCGTCGACGAAGTGCAGCGCCAGCGTCGGACCGGCGAAGTCCGCGGCGAGCCGCGCGTGCAGCGCGGCGTAGCGCTCGCGCTCGGCATCGTCGACCAGCCAGCGCGGCGAGCGCTCGAGCAGCAGCGCATCGATCCCGACCCGGCCGTTCGCGCCGCTGACCGCGGCGAGCGCGACGTCGCGCAGGTCGCGCAGCGCCGGCGCCTCGCTGCCGACCAGGACGACGCGGCCCTGCGGGTCGGCGCGCCACTCGGCATGCAAGTCGGGTGCGCCGGCCAGCGAGCGGGTCAGCGCGAACAGCCCGAGGCAGCCGAGCAGCGCGGCGGCGACCAGCGCGCGCAGCCGCCAGCCGATCCAGCGCGCCTGCTGCAGCAGCGCGTCGCCGCGGTGCGGTTCGAACGCGGAGTCGAGCGCGACGGCCGCCGCCGCGACGGCGCTGCGGCTGTCGGTGCCGGCGGCGGGTGGCATGCAGCGGCCGCGAAGGGGCGTCAGCGCGCGCTCAGACCAACCCCTGCTTGCTGGCGAGCACGGCAGCCTCGGCGCGACTGGAGACGTTGAGCTTCTTGTAGATCGACTTGATGTGGTCGTTGACGGTGAACCATTTGATACCCATCAGGTTGGCGATCTCCTTGATGGTGAAGCCCTTGCTGAGGTAGGTCAGCACCTCGCTCTCGCGCGGCGTGAGCCGCTCGTGGTCGAGCGGGGCGCCGCGGTCGACCGGCGCCGGGCGGCTCGACTGGAAGGCCGACATCGAGGTGAAGTCGGCCTGGTGGGCGCCCTTGCCGTGGCGGAAGTGCGAGAGCAGCCGGCGCGCGATCGCCGGCGACAGCGGTGGCTGGCCGCGCACGATCTTCTGCAATTCCTCGACCAGCACCTCGAAGCGGTCCTCCTTCAGCAGGTAGCCGTCAGCACCGCACTGCAACGCGGGGAACAGGTGGTCGTCGTCCGAATACAGCGTGGTGACGATCTTCGTGGCCGGGTATTGCGCCAGTTCGCCGAGCAGCTCCATGCCGTTGCCGTCGGGCAGCTCGAGGTCGATCATGAAAAGCTTGAACGGGTCGGCCGGCACGCCGGCCAGGCGCCCGCCTTGCAGGCCGATCAGGCGGCGCGCCGTTTCCAGGTCGCCGGCCTCGCTGATGGCGATGGTGTCGCTGAAGCTCTCGCGCACCACCCGGCACAGGAAGCTGCGCGCCACCGGGTTGTCCTCGACGATCAATACCTTGATGGCCATCAGTCGACCCCCCAAAGCCGCTGGTCATTCGTTAGATCGGCGAAAGCGTACTCGCTTTTGCGCCGCCTGCCGTCTGCGCGTCAGTCGTTGACCATCACCACCTTGCCGCGCACCTCGCGGCTGGCCATGCGCGCGAAGGCGCGCGGCAGCTCGGCCATCGGTAGCTGGCAGTCGATGGCCGGACTGATGCGCCCGGCCAGGCAGTCGCCGGCGAGCTGCGCCAGCATCGCGGCGTTGCGCCCCGGCTCGCGGCGCGCCCACTCGCCCCAGAACACGCCCACCAGCGATGCTTCCTTGAGCAGCGGCAGGTTCAGCGGCAGGGACGGGATGCCGCCTTGCGCGAAGCCGATGACCAGATAGCGCCCGTGCCAGGCGAGCGAGCGGAAGGCCGGTTCGGCGAGGTCGCCGCCGACCGGGTCGTAGACGACGTCCGGGCCCTTGCCGCCGGTCGCCGCCTTGATCGCGTCGCGGATCGGCGTGGTCGAGTAGTTGAGGGTCTCGTCGGCGCCGAGCGAGCGGCAGAACGCGCACTTCTCGTCGCTCGAGGCAGCGGCGATGACGCGTGCGCCGAGCCGCTTGCCGAGCTGCACCGCCGCGCTGCCGACGCCGCCGGCGGCGCCGAGCACGAGCAGCGTCTCGCCGGGCCGCAACGCGGCGCGGTCGACCAGCGCGTGCTGCGACGTGCCGTAGGTGAGGATCAGCGCGGCGCCTTGCGCGAAGGCGAAACCCGCGGGCAGTGGCAGCACCTGGGCGGCGTCGACGCAGGCGTGCGTGGCGAAGCCGCCCGTGCCGCCGAACGCCGCGACCGTGTCGCCTGGGGCGAAGCGCGTCACCCCCGCCCCGACCGCGTCGACGACGCCGGCGTATTCGCTGCCCGGCACGAACGGCAGCGGCGGCTTCGCCTGGTACTTGTTCTGCACGATCAGCAGGTCGGGGAAGTTGAGGCTGGCCGCACGGATCGCGATGCGCACCTGCCCGGCGGCGGGCTCGGGCGTCGGCAACTCCCTCCACTGCAGCGCCTCGACGCCGATCGGGTTCTCGCACAGCCAGGCCTGCATGGCGCTCTCCTTCGTTTCGATGTGCAATGGGTCGCGGATGATAGTCACGCGGCCGAGGGCGCGGCGTCGCCCCGGCGACGACTCCCTACAATCGCCCGATGCGAATTCTCGTCGCCAACGACGACGGCTATCTGGCCCCCGGGCTGCAGTGCCTGGTCGATGCCTGCCGCGGCCTCGGCGACCTCGAAGTCGTGGCGCCCGAGCAGAACGCCAGCGGTACGTCGAACTCGCTGACGCTGAACCGGCCGCTGTCGGCGTTCCGCGCCGCCAACGGCTTCCGCTACCTGAACGGCACGCCGTCCGACTGCGTGCACATCGCACTCACCGGCCTGCTCGAGCAGCGGCCCGACCTCGTCGTCTCGGGCATCAACAACGGCGCCAACATGGGCGACGACACGCTGTACTCGGGCACCGTCGCCGCAGCGATGGAGGGCTACCTGTTCGGCATCCCGGCGATCGCCTTCTCGCTGGTCGCCAAGGGCTGGGCGCACCTCGACGCGGCCGGCCGCGTCGCGCGCTCGGTGATCGAGCAGGTGATCGCCGATCCGCCGGCCGCCGGCGCCTGGCTGCTCAACGTCAACATCCCGAACCGCGCCGACGCCGACCTGCTGCCGCGCGAGGTGACGCGGCTCGGCCGCCGCCACGCGAGCGAGCCGGTGATCCGCCAGACCAATCCGCGCGGCGAGCCGATCTACTGGATCGGGCCCGCCGGCGATGCGCGCGAGGCCGGCGCAGGGACCGACTTCTACGCCACCGCGTCGGGTCACGTCTCGATCACGCCGCTGCAGGTCGACCTCACCGATCATGCGGCGCTCGGCCGCTGGCGCGACTGGCAGTCGCGGCGGGGCGCCGCGTGAGCGAGCGCCGGCCGCGAGCCTTTCCGCTGCCGCTCGAACGCATCGCCGCGCCGGCGGCGGCGCGCCCGGTGCTGCGCCCGCAGCGGCCGCTGCAGC
>JBLMVT010000543.1:0-5767 GCA_050256835.1 Betaproteobacteria bacterium
GGCCGAGCGCCTGCTGCAATCGCAATCGAGCAACGCCATCCTCACCACCTTCAACGAGGTGAACATGGCGCCGGTGATGGAGATGCGCAAGCGCTTCCAGGAGAAGTTCGAGAAGGAGCACGGCGTCAAGATCGGCTTCATGAGCTTCTTCGTGAAGGCCGCCGTGGCGGCGCTGAAGAAGTACCCGATCGTCAACGCCAGCGTCGACGGCAACGACATCGTCTACCACGGCTACTTCGACATCGGCATCGCGGTAGGCAGCCCGCGCGGCCTGGTGGTGCCGATCCTGCGCAACGCCGACCAAATGAGCTTCGCCGACATCGAGAAGAAGATCGCCGAGTTCGGCGCCAAGGCGCGCGACGGCAAGCTCGCGCTCGAGGACCTGACCGGCGGCACGTTCTCGATCTCCAACGGCGGCGTGTTCGGCTCGATGCTGTCGACGCCGATCATCAACCCGCCGCAGTCGGCCATCCTCGGCGTGCACGCGACCAAGGAGCGTGCCGTGGTCGAGAACGGGCAGATCGTGGCGCGGCCGATGAACTACCTCGCGCTCAGCTACGACCACCGCATCGTCGACGGGCGCGAGGCGGTGCTGTCGCTGGTGGCGATGAAGGAAGCGCTGGAGGATCCGGCGCGCCTGCTGTTCGATATCTGAAGGGGCGACGATGAGCACCAAGGCATACGACGTCGTCGTCATCGGCGGGGGGCCGGGCGGCTACATCGCCGCCATCCGGGCCGCCCAGCTCGGCCTCGCCACCGCCTGCATCGACGACTGGAAGAACGATCAAGGCGGACCGGCGCCCGGCGGCACCTGCACCAACATCGGCTGCATCCCGAGCAAGGCGCTGCTGCAGTCGAGCGAGAACTACGAACATGCGGCCAAGCACTGCGCCGACCACGGCATTCGGGTCGAGGGCCTGGGGCTCGACCTGGCGAAGATGATCGGCCGCAAGGCCGCGGTCGTGAAGCAGAACAACGACGGCATCCTGTTCCTGTTCAAGAAGAACAAGATCGACTTCTTCCACGGCCGCGGCTCGTTCTCGACGGCCGTCGACGGTGGCTGGGAGATCGCGGTCAAGGGCGCGACCGAGGAGACGATCGTCGGCAAGCACGTCATCGTCGCCACCGGCTCGAACCCGCGTGCGCTGCCCGGCGCGCCCTTCGACGAGGAGCGCATCCTCAGCAACGACGGTGCGCTGCGCATCCCGGCGGTGCCGAAGAAGCTCGGTCTGATCGGCGCCGGCGTGATCGGGCTCGAGATGGGCTCGGTGTGGCGCCGCCTCGGCGCCGAGGTGACGGTGCTCGAAGCGCTGCCCGTGTTCCTCGGCGCGGTCGACGAGCAGGTGGCGCGCGAGGCGCAGCGCGCCTTCGCCAAGCAGGGCCTGAAGATCGAGCTGGGGGTAAAGATCGGCGCGGTGAAGGCCGAAGGCGCCGGCGTCGTCGTCGACTACACCGACGCCAAGGGCCAGGCGAAGAGCTACGCGTGCGAGAGGCTGATCGTCTCGATCGGCCGTGTGCCGAACACCAACGGGCTGAACGCCGAGGGCGTCGGCCTGAAGCTCGACGAGCGCGGCGCGGTGGTCGTCGACGATGACTGCCGCACCAACCTCGCCAACGTCTGGGCGGTCGGCGACGTCGTGCGCGGTCCGATGCTCGCCCACAAGGCCGAGGAGGAGGGCGTGGCGGCGGCCGAGCGCATCGCCGGGCAGCATGGGCACGTCGACTTCAACACCATTCCTTGGGTGATCTACACCAGCCCGGAGATCGCCTGGGTCGGGCAGACCGAGCAGCAGCTCAAGGCCTCGGGTCGGGCCTACCGCGCCGGCACCTTTCCGTTCATGGCCAACGGCCGGGCGCGCGCGCTCGGCGACACCACCGGCATGGTGAAGATCCTCGCCGATGCGAAGAGCGACGAGATCCTCGGCGTGCACATCGTCGGCCCGATGGCCAGCGAACTGATCGCCGAGGCCGTCGTCGCGATGTCGTTCAAGGCCAGCAGCGAGGACATCGCGCGCATCTGTCACGCCCATCCGTCGCTGTCGGAGGTGACCAAGGAGGCCGCGCTGGCCGTCGACAAGCGCACGCTGAACCTCTGACCGGTGGCGGTCCGCGAACTCTACGAACGCACGCTGGTCGAGCGCGGCTACGTCGCCGACGCGGCGCAGCAGCGCGCCGTCGACGCGCTCGAGCACTGCGAGAACGAGTGGGCGGACTACAAGGCGCGGCGCGGCAACACGCTGGCCAAGCTGCTGCGCCATCCGCCGATCCCGCGCGGCCTCTGCATGGCGGGCGGTGTGGGCCGCGGCAAGGGCTTCCTGATGGACTGCTTCTTCACCGCCGTGCCGCTGACGCGCAAGACGCGGCTGCAATTCCACGAGTTCATGCGCGAGGTGCACCGCGGGCTGCAGGAACTGAAGGGGACGCCCGACCCGCTCGACGAGCTGGGGCGGCGCATCGCACGGCGCTTCCGGCTGATCTGCTTCGACGAGTTCCACGTCGCCGATGTGACCGACGCGATGATCCTGCACCGGCTGCTCTCCGCGCTGTTCGACAACCGCGTGAGCCTGGTCGTCACCTCCAACTTCCGGCCGCGCGAGCTGTACCCGAACGGGCTGCACCGCGAGCGCATCCTGCCGGCGATCGCGCTGCTCGAGGACAAGCTCGAAGTGGTCGACGTGGATGCCGGCATCGACTACCGGCAGCGCGCGCTGGAGCAGGTCGAGCTCTACCACACGCCGCTCGGGCCGGCGGCCGACGCCGCGCTGGCCGCCGCGTTCGAGCGGCTGGCCGAGGCGCGCGACGAGGATCCGGTGCTGCACATCGAACATCGCGAGATCCAGGCGCGGCGGCGCGCCGGCGGCGCGGTCTGGTTCGACTTCAAGACCCTGTGCGGCGGCCCGCGTTCGCAGAACGACTACCTCGAACTCGCGAGCCGGTTCCACACCGTGCTGCTGTCGGACGTGCCGCAGATGCCGCCGCGGCTGGCGTCGGAGGCGCGGCGCTTCACCTGGCTGGTCGACGTGTTGTACGACCGGCGCGTCAAGCTCATCATGTCGGCGGCGGTGCCGCCCGAGCAGCTGTATGTAGAAGGACCGCTGGTGCACGAGTTTCCGCGCACCGTGTCGAGGTTGAACGAGATGCGATCGGCCGAGTTCCTGGCGCTGGCGCGGCGCGATGTCGACACCTCGCTGACATGAGGCCGGCACCGCGATCTCTGCTTCTGCTGCTGGCCCTGTGCGCCACCGCGACGGCTTCGGCCGCCGATGCGGCGGCCGAGCGCGAGCGCATCCGGCGCGAGCGCGCCGAGACCGAGCAGCGCTACGCCGAGGCCGAGCGCGCCTGCCAGGCGCGTTTTGCGGTCAACGCCTGCGTCGAGGCGGCACGCGTGCAACGGCGCGCCGCGCTGAACCGGCTGCGCCATGACGAGCTCGTGCTCGACGAAGGAGAGCGCCGGCAGCGTGCGGACGAGCGCGCCGCCGCCATTCGCAGCAAGGAGGCCGCCCGCGCCGCCGCGCCGCCGCCGGCGGTGCTCACTCCCGAACTGGCGGCGAGCATGCCGCCCGCGCGACTGAAGCTGCGTCAGCGGCCGGCCGCCGCGGCGAGCGCGCCGCACGCGGGCCACCGGCTCGGTGCCGAGGAGGAGAGCCGCCGGCGTGCCGCCTATGAAGAGCGTCAGCGCGACGCCGAGCGCCACCGGGCCGACGTCGAGCGGCGGCGCGCCGAGCGCGCCGCCAAAGGCAAGACGCGGGCGGCGCCACTGCCGCTTCCCGAGGCGTCTGCCCCGAGCGCGCCGGCGCGCTGAAGGTCAGTCCAGCGCCTCGACGCGCACCAGCGCGAGCGAGAGGTTGTCGCCACCGCCGCGTGCGCGCTGGCGCGCCTTGGCGACCAGCATCTCGCCGGCCTCGCGCGGCGGCAGCGTGGCGACGATGGCGCCGAGTTCCTTGGGGGTGAAGTAGTGCCACAGCCCGTCGCTGCAGGCGAGCACCGAGTCGCCGACCTCGAGCCGGTCGATGTGGTGCAGGGTCAGCGGCGGGTCCTGGTAGGTGCCCAGGCAGCCGGTCAGCAGATTCGACTGCGGGTGCGCGTTGGCCTCTTCCTCGTTGATCTGGCCCTCGTCGATCAGTCGCTGCACGAACGAGTGGTCGGTGGTCCGGCTGACGAGGTCGGCGCCGCGGAAGTGGTAGACGCGCGAATCGCCGGCGTGGATCACGTCGCATGCGCGCGTCGGACTGATCAGGAACGCCGCCGCCGTGCTGTGCGGCTCCTCCTCTGCGGTGATGGCCGTCAGCTTGATCATCAGGTGCGCCTCGAGGACGATCTGCTTGAGCAGGTCGCCCGGATCGTCCTTCGCCGGCGAGAAGCGCTCGAACAGTTGGCGCGCCGTCAGGATGACCTGGTCGGCGGCCTTGCGCCCGCCGCTCTTGCCACCCATGCCGTCGGCCAGCACGCCGAGCATGCAGCCGGGCACGCGGTGGTGGGCGATGACGGCCACCTGGTCCTGCTGGTAGGCGCGGTCGCCGCGATGCATGCCGGTGCTCGCGCTGAGGCGCCAACCCGCCGGAGTGTTTGCCATGGGCGAAAACTATAATCGCGGCATCTGTGGCGCCACCGGCCGAATTCAGGTGGAAAGTCACTGCGCATCGATGGATGAAAACCTGCACTCCCCGCAGCGCCGCCTGATCGAACTGCGCATCGAGCACGCGGATCTCGACAGCCTGATCGACGGCGCCGCCGTCGAAGGGCCGCTCGACGATCTGGTGCTGCGCCGTCTGAAGAAGCGCCGTTTGCTGCTGCGCGACCAGATCGCCCGCCTGGAGAGCCGCCTCGAGCCGCCCGAGCCCGCCTGAGGGGCACGACGACGCGGCGAGCCCGTTGCAGGCGGCGGTGGCCGAGGCCTTCGCGGCCGATGGCGCGCTGGCGCATGCCGATGCGCGCTACGTCGTGCGCGAAACCCAGCTCGCGCTGGCGCGCGGCGTCGTCGACGCGATCGAAGCGAGGTCCGTACTCGTCGCCGAGGCCGGCACCGGCATCGGCAAGACCTTCGCCTACCTGGTCCCGGCGCTGCTGTCGGGCGCACGCACCCTGGTCAGCACCGCGACCAAGAGCCTGCAGGACCAGCTCTTCCTGCGCGACCTGCCGAAGCTGCGTGACGCGCTCGGCGTGCCGACGTCGATCGCGCTGCTCAAGGGCCGCGGCAGCTACCTGTGCCTGCATCGGCTCAAGCTCGCGCGCCAGTCGGCCAGCCTGCCCGACCGCTTCGCGGTGCGCACGCTGGCGCGCGTCGAGCAATGGGCGACGGCGACCGCCAGCGGCGACCTGGCCGAGCTCGACGGCCTCGACGACCGCTCGCCGGTCATCCCGCTCGTCACGTCGACGCGCGAGAACTGCCTGGGCAGCGACTGCCCCGAGTACCGCGCCTGCCACGTGATGAAGGCGCGCCGCGAGGCGCTGGCGGCCGACCTCGTGGTCGTTAACCACCACCTGTTCTTCGCGGACATGGCGCTGCGCGACAGCGGCGTGGCCGAGCTGCTGCCGAGCGTCGAGCTGGCGGTGTTCGACGAGGCGCACCAGCTCGGCGAGGCCGGCGTGCAGTTCCTCGGCTGCACGCTCGGCAGCGCGCAGGTGATCGACTTCGCGCGCGATCTGCTCGCCTGCGGCCTGCAGCAGGCGCGCGGGCTCGCGCCCTGGCAGGAGCTGGCTGCCGGCTGCGACCGCGCGGCGCGCGAGTTGCGCCTGGCTGCCGCCGGGCCGCTGCGCGAACTGCGCG
>JBLMVT010000544.1:0-6941 GCA_050256835.1 Betaproteobacteria bacterium
CGAGGTACATCGAGGCGATCAGCCCCCAGACGAAGTCCTTCTGCTCGACGAACAGCATCGGCCCGGGCTGCAGGCCCCAGATCAGCAGCCCGCCGAGCAGCACGGCGGCGGTCGGCGAGCCGGGGATGCCGAGGGTGAGCATCGGCAGGAGCGCCGAGGTGCCGGCCGCGTGCGCCGCAGTCTCGGGCGCGACCACGCCCTCGATGGTGCCCTTGCCGAACGCCGTCGGGTCCTTCGACATGCGCTGCGCCATGCCGTAGCTCATGAACGACGCCGGCGTCGCGCCGCCCGGCGTGATGCCCATCCAGCAGCCGACCGCGGTCGAGCGCAGGAAGGTCAGCCAGTAGCGCGGCAGGGTAGCCCAGGTCTGCCACACGACCTTCGGGTTGATCTTCGCGCTCTGCCCCTTGAAGGCCAGCCCCTCCTCCATCGTCAGCAGGATCTCGCCGATGCCGAACAGCCCGATCACCGCGATCAGGAAGTCGAAGCCCTTGAGCAGATCCGGAAAACCGAAGGTCATGCGCAGCGTGCCGGTGACGCTGTCGAGCCCGACCGCGGCGAGCGCGAAGCCGAGCATCATCGAGGCGATCACCTTGGCCGGCGGCTCCTTGCTCATGCCGACGAAGCTGCAGAAGGTGAGCAGCTGCACGGCGAAGAATTCGGCCGGCCCGAACTTCAGCGCGAAGCGCGCCAGCAGCGGCGCGAGGAAGGTGATCAGCGCCACCGCGCACAGCGCGCCGACGAACGACGAGGTGAAGGCCGCGGTGAGCGCCTGTGCGGCGCGGCCCTGCTGGGCCATCGGATGGCCGTCGAAGGTGGTCGCCACCGACCACGGCTCGCCGGGGATGTTGAACAGGATCGAGGTGATCGCCCCGCCGAACAGCGCGCCCCAGTAGATGCAGCTCAGCATGATGATCGCCGAGGTCGGGTTCATGCTGAAGGTCAGCGGCAGCAGGATGGCGATGCCGTTGGCGCCGCCCAGCCCGGGCAGCACGCCGATCAGCACGCCCAGCGTCAGGCCGACCAGCATGTAGCCGAAGTTGGCGAGCGTCAGCGCGACCGAGAAGCCGTGGACGAGGTTTGCGAGGTCGTCCATGCGTCAGAACCCGAGCAGCCGCTCGATCGGACCCTTGGGCAGCGGCACCAGGAACCACCGCTCGAAGACGAGGAAGAAGACGACCGGCACGGCGACCGACACGCCCACACTGACAAGCCAGCCGAAGCCGCCGTGCCGGCGCATGAACCAGCCGATCAGCAGCGCGGAGGGCAGGTACAGCCCGAGCCAGGAGACGCCGGCGACGTAGACCGCCATCGGCCCCAGCACGGCGAGCACGCTGGCCAGCTGCGAGCGGTCGGCGAACGGCCGCCTGCGCTCGTTCCAGTGCAGCAGCGTGCGCACCAGCACGCTGCCCGCCGAGGCGAGCAGCAGGAGGCCGATGTAGAAGGGGAAGTAGCCCGAGCGCGGGCCGTCGCTCGCCCAGCCGATGCCCACGCGCAGGCTGTCGGCGATGACCAGCAGCGCGATGGCGACGAGCAACGCCGCGACGGCGAGTTCGGGCCAGCGGCTGGAAATGGGCTTGTCGGTCCTCATTGCGCGAGGAACCCGGCTTCCTTCATCAGCTCGCGGTGCATCTGCTCGTTCCTGCCGAGCCAGTCGACGAAGGGCTGGCCGGTGAGCGCGGTCTGCTTGAAGGCGCCCTTCTCCATGAAGTCCTTCCATTCGGGCAGCGCGCGCATCTTCGTGAACAGGTCGACGTAGAACTTCACCTGCTCGGCCGTCACGCCCGGCGGCATGAACACGCCGCGCAGCATCAGGTAGTCGACCGGCACACCGGCCGAGGCGCAGGTCGGGATATCCTGCCACGACATCGTCGCCGTGAGCTTGGCCGGGTACGGCATGCGGTCCTTGTCCATTACGCACAGCGGGCGCAGCTTGCCGGCGCGCCAGTGGCTCTCGGCCTCGATCGGGTTGTTGACGCTCGAGTCGACGTGCCTGCCGACCAGCTGCACGGCGACGTCGCCGCCGCCCTTGAACGGCACGTAGGTCAGCTTCTTGCCGGCCGCCTTCTCGAGCAGCACGGTGATGATCTGGTCTTCCTGCTTGGAGCCGGTGCCGCCCATCTTGTACTGGTTGGGAGTGCCGGCCTTGATCGCGTCGAGGTAGTCCTTGGCCGTCTTGAAGGGTGCCTCGGCGTTGACCCAGAGCACGAATTCGTCCAGCGCCAGCATCGACACGGGCGTCAGGTCGCGCCAGTTGAACGGCACGCCGGTGGCCAGCGGCGTCGTGAACAGGTTCGACAGCGTGATGACCAGCTTGTGCGGGTTGCCCTTGTCGCCCTTCACGTCGAGGAAGCCTTCGGCGCCGGCGCCGCCCGACTTGTTGATGACGATGATCGGCTGCGCCATCAGCTTGTGCTTGGCGACCACCCCCTGGACGAAGCGCGCCATCTGGTCGGCGCCGCCGCCGGTGCCGGCGGGGACGATGAACTCGACCGGCTTGGTCGGCTCCCAGGCGAGCGCGGGCGCTGCGGCGGCGAGCGTCGCGACGAGCAACGCGAGAGGACGGATGAATCGAACCATGATGTCTCCCGAATCGTTCAAGCCAGCCCCAGCTTGGCTGCCAGCCCGATGCGCTGCAGCTTGCCGGTCGCGCCCTTGGGGATCTCGTCCATGAACAGGATCTTCTTCGGCACCTTGTAGTCGGCGACGCGCTGGCCGACGAAGGCCTGCAGCTCGCGCTCGGTCACCGCGCGGCCCTCGCGTAGCACCACGCAGGCGGCGACCTCCTCGCCGAGCTTGGCGTGCGGCATGCCGAAGCACACCACCTGCGCCACCGCCGGGTGGTCCATCAGGATCTCGTCGACCTCGCGCGGGCTCACCTTCTCGCCGCCGCGGTTGATGATCTCCTTGAGCCGCCCGGTGATGCTGACGTAGCCCTCGGCGTCCATCGAGCCCTGGTCGCCGGTGCGAAACCACCCGTTCGTGAACGCCTCGGCGTTGGCCTTGGGGTTGGCCTCGTAGCCGCGCGTCACGTTGGGCCCGCGGATGACGATCTCGCCGGTCTCGCCGGCGCCGAGCAGCGCGCCGCCCTCGCCCATGATGGCGATCTCGGGGCCGGCGGCGCGGCCGACGGTGCCCGGCTTGCGCGCCGCCGGCGGCAGCGGGTTAGACGCCATCTGGTGCGTCGCCTCGGTCATGCCGTAGGCCTCGATCAGCGGAGCGTGGAAGATCTCCTCGAGCTCCCGGATCACCTGCGGCGGCATCGACGACGACGACGACCGCAGGAAGCGCAGCGGGTTCCTCGCGATGATCTCCGCGTTGCCGCGCGCTCGCTGCACGATCGCCTGGTGCATCGTCGGCACCGCCGTGTACCAGGTCGGGTGCGCCTCGTCCATCCAGGCGAAGAACTTGAGCGCGTTGAACCCCGGCGTGCAGAACACCCGGCCGCCGGCCGACAGCGGCGCCAGCACGCCGGCAATCAGGCCGTGGATGTGGAACAGCGGCATGATGTTCAGCCCCGCATCTCGCGGCGTGAACTGCAGCGTGGTGCGGATGTGGCGCGCCGACGCACACAGGTTGGCGACCGACAGCGGGACGATCTTCGGCCGCGACGTCGTGCCCGAGGTGTGCAGCACCATGGCGATGTCGTCGGGCCGGCCGAAGCCGCCCTCGGCTGCGGGGGCGGCTGCGCCGGCATCGCGGGCGGCCAGCCGGAAGCTGCCCGCCGGCGCGCCGGCGTCGACGAGCAGCTCGACGATGCGCACGCCGAGCCGGCTCGCCACCTCGACCGCCGGCGACGTGCTGCCCTGTTCGACGATCAGCGCCTTGGCGTGCAGGTCCGACAGGTAGAAATCGAACTCGTCGGCACGGTAGGCCGGGTTGAGCGGCGCGCTGGTCGTGCCGGCAGCGCAGGCGACGAAGCAGCTCGCCATCTCGGGCCCGTTCGGCAGCACGATGCCGACGCGGTCGTTGCGGCCCACGCCCAGCGCGTTCAGGCAGGCCAGGGTGTCGGCCACCTGCCGGCGCAATCCGGCATGGGTCAAGCCGGGCCGGCTGGGCGCAGTCAGGGCGACGGCATCGTCGGCGGCGGTCGCGAGCAGGTCTTCGAACGTCGGTGATGGCATCGTGCGGGTCCGGAGGGCGGAAGGCAGCAGGGTAGCGTTTCGCGATGTGGTCGAAACCCTGCGGAAAGCCCGGGCAAACAAAGTGCCCGATGCCCCGGCATCGCCGCCGAATGTGTCATCGGGAAGCGATCGCGTTCCATACCCCTGTCGGGGTAGCCCTTCGGAGCAGCGCGGCGGTGGCCGCGCAACCGACGGTCAGCCGGCCCAGGCCGGCTTGCGCTTGTCGATGAACGCCTGCACGCCCTCCAGGGCCGCCTCGTCCATCATGTTGCAGGCCATGGTCTGGCCGGCGTCGAGGTAGGCCGCCTCGATGCCGTGCTCGATCTGCCGGTAGAACAGCGCCTTGCCCATCGCGATCGCGACGCGCGGCTTGGCGAGGATGGCCGCGGCCAGCGTCTCGATCTCGGCATCGAGCCGGTCGGCGGCGACGACGCGGTTGACCAGGCCGCGCGCCTTCGCCTCCTCGGCGCCGATGAATTCGCCGGTGACGAGCATCTCGAAGGCCTGCTTGCGCGGCACGTTGCGCGCCAGCGCGACGCTCGGCGTCGAGCAGAACAGCCCGACGTTGATGCCGCTGACCGCGAAGCGCGCCTCGCTCGCGGCGACCGCCAGGTCGCACATCGCGACCAGCTGGCAGCCCGCCGCGGTGGCGATGCCGTGCACGCGCGCGATCACCGGCAGCGGCAGCCGCTGCACCGCGAGCATCACCCGGGTGCAGCGCGCGAACAGCTCGTCGTAGTAGGCGAGCGAGGGCCTGGCGCGCATCTCCTTCAGGTCGTGGCCGGCGCAGAACGCCTTGCCGGCACCGGCAAGGACGACGACGCGTGCCGACTCGTCGGCGGCGAGCCGGTCCAGTTCGGCCTGCAGCGCCTCGAGCATGCCCTCGGACAGCGCGTTGAACTGCTGCGGGCGGTTCAGCGTGAGGGTGACGACGCCGCGCGTGTCGCGCTGCGTCAGGACGTAGGGGTTGGCGGAATCAGCGGTCATGGCTTCACTCGATGGCGTTGGCGGACTTCGCGCGCTCGCGCAGCGCGAACTTCTGGATCTTCCCGGTGGAGGTCTTGGGAATCGGCTCGAAGCGGATCTCCTTCGGGCACTTGTAGCGCGCGAGCAGGCCGCGGCAGTGCTCGATCAGCTCGGCGGCGCTCACGTCGGCGCCGGGCTTCGTCTCGACGTAGGCCAGCGGCACCTCGCCCCATTTCGGGTCGGCCCGCGCCACCACCGCGCAGGCCAGCACCGCGGGATGGCGGTACAGCGCGTCCTCGACCTCGAGCGAGGAGATGTTCTCGCCACCGGAGATGATGACGTCCTTGCTGCGGTCCTTGATCTTGACGTAGCGGTCGGGCTCGAGCACCGCCAGGTCGCCGGTGCGGAACCAGCCGCCCTCGAAGGCCTTGTCGGTGGCCGACGGGTTCTTCAGATAGCCCTTCATCGTGATGTTGCCGCGGAACATGATCTCGCCCATCGTCTGTCCGTCGGCCGGCACCTCGGCCATCGTCTTCGGGTCGAGGACCGTCATGCCTTCCTGCAGCGGATAGCGCACGCCCTGGCGGCCGTTCAGCCGCGTGCGCTCGGACAGGCTCGCCTCGCCCCAGGCCGGCCGCTGCACGCACACCGCGGCCGGGCCGTAGGTCTCGGTCAGGCCGTAGACGTGGGTCAGCTCGAAGCCGATGTGCTCCATGCCCTCGATCATCGCCGCCGGCGGCGCGGCGCCGGCGACCATGCCGCGCACCTTCTGCCCGATGCCGGCGCGCTCCTCGTCGCTGGCGTTGATCAGCAGGCTGTGCACGATCGGCGCGGCGCAGTAGTGGTCGACGCCGTGCTGGCGCATCGCCTGCAGGATGGCGCCGGCCTCGACGCGGCGCAGGCAGACGTGCGTGCCGCCGAGAAGCGCCACCGTCCACGGGAAGCACCAGCCGTTGCAGTGGAACATCGGCAGCGTCCACAGGTACTTCGGGAAGTGCGGCATGGTCCAGGTCGCCGCATTGCACACCGCATTGAGGTAGGCGCCGCGGTGGTGCGTGACCACGCCCTTCGGGTCGCCGGTGGTGCCCGAGGTGTAGCTGACGGCGATCGCGTCCCACTCGTCGGCCGGGCCGTCCAGCCGCGCCAGCGGGGCGTGCGCCTCGAGCAGCGCCTCGTATTCGTGCGCGCCCAGGCGCTCGCCGGCGCCCGCGTACTCCCCGTCGCACACGTCGACGACGATCGGGCGGCGGCCGTGGTCGCGTTGCAGCGCGTCGAGCGCCGCGCGCATCACCGGCGCGAACTCGCGGTCGGTGATCAGCACCGCGGCCTCGCAGTGGTTCATCTGCCAGGCCAGCAGCGGCGCGTCGAGCCGCGTGTTGAGCGTGTTCAGCACCGCGCCGAGCGCCGGCACGGCGTAGTGCACCTCGACCATCTCGGGGGTGTTGGGCAGCATCACGCTGACCGTGCTGCCGCGGCCGACGCCGAGCGCGCGCAGCGCCGCCGCCAGCCGAGCCGAGCGCTCGCGCGTCTCGCGCCATGAGTAGCGCCGCGCGCCGTGGATCACTGCCGGCAGGTCGCCGAACACCTCGGCGCTGCGCTCGACGAAGCTGACCGGCGACAGCGCCGCGTGGTTGGCGGCGTTGCGCTCGAGGTGCTGCTCGTAGATGCTGGCGGACATGGAGGCCTCCGTTTCACCGCGTCGCTCGAACGGCATTGTGTGACATCGACGCGCCCGATGGCCGGACGATCGATGATGCCCACACCATGCTGCGCCGCCGCCTGCCGCTCGCCCTGGCCGCCCTGGCACTGGTCCCGGCCGGCGCGCCGGCCGCCGGGCTCGGCGCCGACGAC
>JBLMVT010000545.1:0-2959 GCA_050256835.1 Betaproteobacteria bacterium
ATGGCCATTGCCGCCTACGCGATGGGCATCTCGGTCGGCTACAACTACATCCACGGCGAGATCTTCGAGATCTACGAGCGCTTCGAGGAAGCGCTGCGCGAGGCGCGCGAGGCCGGCTACCTCGGCGACGCGATCCTCGGCTCGAACTTCGACTTCCAGCTGCACGCGTTCCACGGCTTCGGCGCCTACATCTGCGGCGAGGAGACCGCGCTGCTCGAGTCGCTCGAGGGCAAGAAGGGCATGCCGCGCTTCAAGCCGCCGTTCCCCGCGAGCTACGGCCTGTACGGCAAGCCGACGACGATCAACAACACCGAGACCTTCGCCGCGGTGCCGTGGATCGTCATGAACGGCGGCCAGAAGTACCTCGAGATCGGCAAGCCGAACAACGGCGGGACCAAGATCTTCTCGATGGTCGGCGACGTCGAGCGCCCCGGCAACTACGAGGTGCCGCTCGGCCTGCCGTTCGCCAAGCTGCTCGAACTCGCCGGCGGCGTGCGCGGCGGGCGCAAGCTCAAGGCGGTGATCCCGGGCGGCTCGTCGGCGCCGGTGCTGCCCGCGCGCATCATGATCGACACGACGATGGACTACGACGCCATCGCCAAGGCCGGCTCGATGCTCGGCTCGGGCGCGGTCATCGTCATGGACGACACGCGCTGCATGGTCCGGAGCCTGCTGCGACTGTCGTACTTCTACATGCACGAGAGCTGCGGCCAGTGCACGCCGTGCCGCGAAGGCACGGGCTGGCTGTGGCGCATGGTCGAGCGCATCGAACACGGCCACGGCCGCATGGAGGACATCGAACTGCTCGACTCGGTGGCCGACAACATCATGGGCCGCACCATCTGCGCGCTCGGCGACGCCGCCGCGATGCCGGTGCGCGCCATGATCAAGCACTTCCGCGACGAGTTCGTCCACCACGTCGAGCACAAGTCGTGTCTGGTGCCGGCCTACGACTGATCAAGAACCCCATGGTCGAAATCGAACTCGACGGCAAGAAGGTCCAGGTGCCCGAAGGCAGCATGGTGATGCATGCGGCCGACAAGGCCGGCACCTACATCCCGCACTTCTGCTACCACAAGAAGTTGTCGATCGCGGCCAACTGCCGCATGTGCCTGGTCGACATCGAGAAGGCGCCCAAGCCGATGCCGGCCTGCGCCACGCCGGTGACCAACGGCATGGTCGTGCGCACGCGCAGCGACAAGGCCGTCAACGCCCAGAAGGGTGTGATGGAGTTCCTGCTCATCAATCACCCGCTCGACTGCCCGATCTGCGACCAGGGCGGCGAGTGCCAGCTGCAGGACCTGGCGGTCGGCTATGGCGCCAGCGATTCGCGCTACTCCGAGGAGAAGCGGGTCGTCTTCCACAAGGACGCCGGACCGCTGGTGGCGATGGAGGAGATGACGCGCTGCATCCACTGCACGCGCTGCATCCGCTTCGGCCAGGAGATCGGCGGCATCATGGAGCTCGGCATGATCCAGCGCGGCGAGCGCGCCGAGATCACGACCATCGCCGGCGAGACGATCGACTCCGAGCTGTCGGGCAACATGATCGACCTCTGCCCGGTCGGCGCGCTGACCAGCAAGCCGTTCCGCTACAGCGCGCGCACCTGGGAGCTGTCGCGGCGCAAGAGCGTGAGCCCGCACGACTCGACCGGCGCCAACCTCGTCGTGCAGGTCAAGCAGGACCGCGTCATGCGCGTGCTGCCGCTGGAGAACGAGGCGGTCAACGAATGCTGGATCGCCGACCGCGACCGCTTCAGCTACGAGGCGCTCAACAGCGACGACCGGCTCACCGCGCCGATGATCCGGCAGGGCGGCGAGTGGCAGGTGGTCGACTGGACCAGCGCGCTCGACTATGTCGCGCGTGGCCTGAAGCAGATCGCGACCGACGACGGCCCGCGGGCGATCGGCGCGCTCGCCTCGCCGCACCGCACGGTCGAGGAACTGCACCTGCTCGCCAGGCTGATGCGCGGCCTGGGCAGCGACAACATCGACCACCGGCTGCGCCACGCCGACTTCGCCAACGTCGACGCCGGCAAGTCGCGCTGGCTCGGAATGCCGATCGCCGAGCTGTCGACGCTCGACCGCGCGCTGGTCGTCGGCTCGTTCCTGCGCAAGGACCATCCGCTGTTCGCGGCGCGGCTGCGCCAGGCGGCGCGCCACGGCGCTCAGGTGTCGCGGCTCGACGCCGGCAACGACGACTGGCTGCTCGCGATCGCGCAGCACGCGCGCGTCGCGCCGGGTGGCTGGGTGGCGGCGCTGGCGGGCGTCGCGGCGGCGATTGCTGCCGACAGGGCGGTCGCGCCGCCGGTCGCCGGCGCCACGGTGGACGACGCGGCGCGCGCCATCGCCGCCTCGCTGCAGGGTGGCCAGCGCAAGGCGGTGCTGCTCGGCAACGCCGCCGCGCAGCACCCCCGCGCGGGCGAACTGCTCGCGCTGGCGGCATGGATCGCCGAGCAGACCGGCGCCAGGGTCGGCTGCTTCGGCGAGGCGGCCAACAGCGTCGGCGCGCAGCTGGTCGGCGCGCTGCCGGCGGCCGGCGGGCTGAACGCCGCACAGATGCTGGCCAGGCCGCTGAAGGCCTACCTCGTGTTCGATGCCGAGCCGCTGTACGACGCGGCCGACCCGGTCGCCGCGCAGGCGGCGCTGCGCGGGGCGAGCATGGTGGTCGCCTTCACCTCGTTCCGCAACGCCGCGGTCGAAGGCGCCGACGTGCTGCTGCCGATCGCCCCGTTCACCGAGACCTCGGGCACGTTCGTCAACGCCGAGGGGCGCGTGCAGAGCTTCCACGGTGTCGTCAGGCCGCGCGGCGAGACGCGCCCGGCGTGGAAGGTGCTGCGCGTGCTCGGCAACCTGCTCGGCCTGCAGGGCTTCGCGTACGAGACCTCGGAAGAGGTGCGCGCCGAGGCGCTGGGCGATCCGGCGGCGCTGGCCGACCGGCTGAGCAACCGGCCGGTCGC
>JBLMVT010000546.1:0-7862 GCA_050256835.1 Betaproteobacteria bacterium
GGCGCAGCCGCTCGGCCGCCAGCCGCGGCGGCAGCCAGGCGAGCAGCGCGCCGACGTGGCCGCTCTTCAGCGACTGCTCGAGCGCCCACAGGCTGTTGCCGCCGGGCTCGACATGGCAGTCGGCGCCGGCCAGACCTGCCGCCGGCGCCACGACCTGCGGCTCGCGCCGGGTATAGACGACGAGCAGCTGCTGCGGGTCGATGTCCAGCTGCAGCAGTGACCAGCCCGACAGCGCCGCCGGCGGATCGAACAGCATCACCAGCCGGCCGGCGCGCAGGACCGCGGCCAGGCTGGCGGCGAGCAGGCGGATCTCGCCGACGCCCGGATGCGGCAGCAGCAGCTCGGTGAGCACGCGGCGCGGCCAGCCGCCGCCGGGCAGCTGCCCGTCGAGGGCCGGGTAGCCGCTGGGCAGCGCCTGCTCGGCATGGCGGCCGAGCTGGTGCGCGCGCCACAGCGCGGGATGCAGGACTTCCGGCGCGGGCGGGGCGCGCCGGGCCGGCGGCGGCCGGGGCGGAGAAATAGGCGAGGCAACGAACATGGCGACGACGAAGCGGGAACGGCCCGCCGGAACCAGCCGGGTCACGACGGAAAACTACTGTACGTTTATACAGTTTCCGGCGCAAGCCCTTCCCATACCCCATGCGTCCCCGAATACTTGCCTTCGGCAACCTCTTGCTTGACACTTCATCGTCATGGACCCGCTCGCCGACCGCGCCGCGCGACTGCGCGCCTTCAACCGCTTCTACACGCGCCGCATCGGCGTGCTCGACGAAGGCTTCGAGGCCACCTCGTTCACGCTCGCCGAGTCGCGCCTGCTGTGGGAGCTGGCGCAGCGCGGCACGTCGACGGCGAGCGAACTCGCGCTCGCCCTCGACCTCGACCCCGGCTACCTGAGCCGGCTGCTGCGGCGCTTCCGCCAGCGCGGCCTGCTGCGCAGCGCGCGCGCCAAGGACGATGCCCGGCAGGTCCGGCTCACGCTGTCGGCGGCCGGCCGCAAGGCCTTCGCGCCGCTCGACGCGCACTCGCAGTCGCGCATGCGCGCCCTGCTCGAGCCGCTGGGCGAGACGGCGCAGCGCGAACTGCTCGCCGCCACCCAGACGATCGAGCGGCTGCTCGCGCCGCCCGGCGAACGGGCGCCCTCGCCCTTCGTGCTGCGCGCGCAGCGCCCGGGCGACATCGGCTGGGTGATTTCGCGCCACGGCGCGCTCTACGCCGCGGAATACGGCTGGGATGCGCGCTTCGAGGCGCTGGTCGGCCACATCGCCAGCCGCTTCATCGAGCAGTTCGACCCGGCGCGCGAGGCCTGCTGGATCGCCGAGCGCGACTGCATCAACGTCGGCTGCGTGTTCCTCGTCCAGTCGCGCGACGAGGCGAGCGACGCACCGGTCGACGGCGTCGCGCAGCTGCGGCTGCTGCTGGTCGAGCCTTCGGCGCGCGGCGCCGGGCTGGGCGACACGCTGATCCACGAGTGCGAGCGCTTCGCGCGCCACGCCGGCTACCGCACGATCCGACTGTGGACCAACAGCGTGCTGCTCGCCGCGCGCCATCTGTATGCGAAGCACGGCTACCGGCTGGTCGCCAGCGAGCCGCACGAGAGCTTCGGCAAGGCGCTGGTCGGCGAGACCTGGGAGCTGGCGCTGCAGTGACGGCTACGCGAATTCCTGCCGCACGGCCGGCGACATCAGCCGCCCGATGATCCAGGCGAGCAGTGCACAGGCGCCCAGCGTGACGACCACGGCCATCACGCGCGCTGCGGTGACGAAGCCGCCGAACACGCCGACCGCCCGAGGCGGCAGCGGGGCCTGGCTCAGCGTGTCGGCGACCAGCGACTGCACTACCTCGTGCTGCAGCCACAGGCCGAGCAGGTTGGCGACGATGGCGAAGGCGAGCAGGCCGATGAAGACGCGGCGCGCCCAGTCCAGTCGCAGCAGCAGGCCGATCGCCGATACGAGCGTCGCCAGCGACACCCCCAGCCCGGTGCCGACCACCCACGGCAGGTAGCCGATCAGCAGCCCGGCCAGCAGCGGCGGCGCGGGCAGGTGCGCGCCGGCCGGAGCCATCGAGGCGACGAAGGCCTGCTGCACCAGCGCCGAGGCGCTGGCCAGCGCACCGAGCACGATGAACACCCAGGCCGTGACGGTGACGAAGATCGAACGGGCGCCGACGTTGAAGGTTTGCGGCATGGTCGCTGCTCCCCGGCGGCGCGGGACCGCGTTTGCCGCCTGCGAGAAGAATTGTCGAGACGCCGCCCGGCACTGTCTCCCCCCGCTCAGGGGAGTGCGTCGACGGACGAAAGGCAGTGTGCCGACGGGCGGTGACAGCCGCGTGAACGGAGCCGCGTTCAGCCGAAGCACACCGCGTAGATCGGCGGCAGCGTCTGCGACACCGACCGCCAGGCGTCGCCGCCGTCGTGGCTGGCCCACAGCCCGCCGGTGGTGCTGCCCATCAGCAGGCTGCGGCCGTCGTCGGCCGCCGCCAGCCCGTGGCGGTAGACGAGGTCGTAGCAACCGTCCTGCGGCAGGCCTTCGCGCAGCGTCTCGAAGCTCGTGCCGCCGTCGCACGTGCGGTTGACGACCAGCGCGCCGTCGCGCGGCACGCGGCACTGGTCGGCGATCGCCGGCACGAACCAGGCGGTGCGACCGTCGGCCGGATGGGCGGCCACGGCGAAGCCGAAGTCCGACACCGGCACGCCCTCGACGCGCTGCCACGACGCCGCGTCGTTCTGCGAGCGCCAGATGCCGCCGTGATGCTGGCACCACAGCACCTCGGGCTCGCCGGCGCAGCGCGCGATGCGGTGCGGATCCTGGATGCTCGGATCCTCGGCGCGCTCGGGCGGCACGTAGGGCGCCTTCATGCCGCGCGTGTGCGGCGTCCAGGTCGCGCCGTCGTCGCGCGTGATCCACACGCCGCCGCAGCTGATGCCGACCAGCAGTTCGCCCGCTTGCCGCGGGTGTGGGCAGATCGAATGGATGCCCGGCACGTCGTAGCCGCCGCCGAACCATTCGGCACGCTCCGGCCGGTTCCACAGCGACTCGACCAGCCGCCACGAGGCGCCGCGGTCGTCCGAGCGGAACAGCCCGCCGGGCAGCGTGCCGGCCCACAGCGCGTCGCCGGCCGCGGCGAGCGACCAGATCTGCACCAGCTTCCACGGCACGCCGGTGTCGCCTTCGGGCTGCGGCGGGTAGGCGGGCGTCGCCACCTCGCGCCAGTGGCGGCCGGCGTCGTCCGAGACGTGCACCTTGACGCCGAAGTGGCCGAGGGCGAGCGCCGCGAGCATGAAGCCCTCGCCCGCGCGCGGCGCCAGCACCATGCTGACCGGCTCGCCGAGGAAGCTCTCCTGCACGATGCGCCATTGGCCGTCGGCCAGCCGCAGCTCGAACAGGCCCTTGCGGGTGGCGACGAAGGCACGGTCGGGATTCGGCATGTTCAACCTCCGGACAGGGCTTGCAGGACGTGGACGCGGCTGTCGGCGGCCAGCGCGTCGTCCAGGCGAACACGGTCGCGCACGCGCCGCCCATCGACGAAGACGACCACGTTCGCCCGCAGGTGACCCTGGTCGTCGAGCACATAGCCGCGCAGCCGCGGGTGTGCGGCGAACACCTCGTCGAGCGCGCAGCGCAGCGTTGCCGCGCCGCTGTCGACGACCGGCGTCTCGACGAAGCGGCGCAACTGCGGAGTGAACTCGATGCGGGCCATCGTTGGACCATGATGCGAGCCGGCATCGGCACTGGCAAGCTGCCCCGACAATCCCCTCGATGCCCGCCGGATTCGCCTACGCGCTGCTCGCCTACGTCACCTGGGGCCTGTTTCCCCTGTACTTCCACCAGCTCGAGCGCGTCCCGGCGCTGGACATCGTGCTGCACCGCTCGGTGTGGCTGCTGGTATGCATCGTCGTGCTGCTCGCCGCCACGCGGCGCGTCGCCTGGATCGGGCCGACGCTGCGCCAGCCCAGGCGCCTCGCGCTGTTTGCCTTCAGCGCGGTGCTGCTCGCCGGCAACTGGCTGCTGTACGTCTGGGCAGTCAACCACCACCGCGTCCTCGACGCCAGCCTGGGCTACTTCATCAATCCGCTGGTCAACGTGCTGCTCGGCTTCACCGTGCTGCACGAACGGCTGCGCCGCGCGCAGTGGCTGGCGGTCGCGCTGGCCGCGCTCGGCGTGCTCTGGCTCACGCTGCAGGCCGGCCAGCTGCCGTGGATCGCGCTGCTGCTCGCGGTGAGCTTCGGCGTCTACGGCCTGCTGCGCAAGACGGCGTCGCTCGGCTCGCTGGAAGGGCTGGCGCTGGAAACGGTGTTGCTGGCGCCGGTGGCGCTGCCGCTGCTCGTCGTGCGCACGCTGCAGGGCGGCGTCACGCCCGCCAGCGACCCGGCGGCGTTCGCCTGGCTGCTGCTCGCCGGGCCGCTGACGGCGGCGACGCTGCTGCTGTTCGCCGCCGGCGCGCGGCGCCTGCCGATGACGACGCTCGGCCTGCTGCAGTACGTCTCGCCGACCCTGCAGTTCGCGCTCGGCGTCGGGCTGTACCGCGAGCCGTTCGACCTCGCCCGCGGCATCGGCTTCGCGCTGATCTGGGCGGCGCTCGCGCTCTACGCGGCCGAGGGCTGGCTGTTCACGCGGGCTGTGCCCGGGCCGGCAGCGGCACGCGGATGAGGTGCTCGAACGCCGCCAGCGTCGCCGCCGGCGCGGCGGATCAGGAACGACGGCTTGCGCTCGGCGTCGCCGCGGCTTTCGGCGAGGGTGACGCGGTCGGACTGCTCGGCCACGTCACGCAGCAGGGCGAGCAATTCGACCGAGGGCGCGCCGTCGTCGACCGAGGCGATCAGTTCGACCGGCTGCGTCACGCGTTCGAGATACGCCCGCAGCCGGGCCTTCAGATCGGTATCCAGCATGGCGTTTCCCGTATCGGCGAGGCCGGCCGCCGGGCCGGCTCACGGTTTCAGATCTTCCCGACGAGGTCGAGCGAGGGCTTGAGCGTCTTCGCGCCTTCGCTCCACTTGGCCGGACACACCTCGCCCGGGTGCGACGCGACGTACTGCGCGGCCCTGACCTTGCGCAGAAGCTCCTTGGCATCGCGGCCGATGCCGTTGTCGTGGATCTCGCACAGCTTGATGCGGCCCTCGGGATCGATCACGAAGGTGCCGCGCAGCGCCAGACCCTCTTCCTCGATCATCACGTCGAAGTTGCGGGTGATTCGGCCGGTCGGGTCGCCGATCAGCGGGTACTGGACCTTGCCGACCGCCTCCGACGTGTCGTGCCACGCCTTGTGCGCGAAGTGCGTGTCGGTCGAGATGCCGTAGACCTCGACGCCGAGCTTCCTGAACTCGGCGTAGTTCTCGGCCAAGTCCTCCAGCTCGGTCGGGCACACGAAAGTGAAGTCGGCCGGGTAGAAAACGAACACGCTCCACCTGCCCTTCAGTGTCTCCTCGCTGACGGGGACGAACTCGCCGGCGTGGTAGGCGGTGGCGTTGAAGGGCTTGACCTGGGTGTTGATGAGGGACATGCGCGACTCCTTGTTGAAGAAAACTATAGATATCACAGTGTCGATATTTTATTAGTGCAACGACGCGCGGCCCCATTGGCATTCACTAAGCGCTCCATAGACGCCGGTACGATGCTCGCCACCGATTCGAGGACACGACCGTGATCACCTGGCTCGACGACGCCACCCAGGCGCTGCCGCCCACGGCGCTGGCGCTCGGTCCCGGATCGGAGGCGCCGGGGCTGCTCGCCGCCGGCGGCGACCTGTCGGTCGCGCGACTGACCGAGGCCTATGCGCATGGCGTCTTCCCCTGGTATGCCGAAGGCCAGCCGGTGCTGTGGTGGTCGCCCGACCCGCGCATGGTGCTGTTCACCGACGAGTTCAGGCTGTCGCGCTCGCTGCGCAAGACGCTGGCGCGCTTCGTCGTCACGCCGGGCTGCGAGGTGCGCATCGACAGTGCGTTCCGCGCCGTGATCGAAGCCTGCGCGGAGGCGCCGCGCGGCGGCCAGCGCGGCACCTGGATCGTTCCGGAGATGATCGAGGCCTACGTGCGCTGGCACGCGGCCGGCACGGTGCACAGCGTCGAGACCTGGATCGCCGGCGAACTCGCCGGCGGCCTGTACGTCGTGGCGCTCGGCCGCCTGGTGTGCGGCGAGTCCATGTTCGCGCGGCGCCGCGACGCCTCCAAGATCGCGCTGGCCGCGCTGGTGGCGTTCTGCCGCGAGCACGGAGTGACGCTGATCGACTGCCAGCAGCGCACCGGCCACCTCGCGTCGCTCGGCGCCCGCGAGATCGCGCGCGTCGAGTTCGAACGTCACGTCGCGCGCTCGGCGCGCGACTTGCCCATCGCCGATTGGACCTATCATCGATCGACGTGGCGGCAGCTCGGCCTTCGCACCGTCGAGCCGCCCGCCACGAAACCCAGCGAGGACCCCGCGCGGTGACCCACCCGAAAGAGCTCCCCCTCTCGTCGCTGCAGTTCTACGCGACGGCGCCGTACCCGTGCAGCTACCTGCCGGGCCGGCTGGCGCGCTCGCAGGTCGCCACGCCGAGCCACCTGATCCACGCCGACGCCTATTCCGAGCTGGTCGCCGCCGGCTTCCGACGCAGCGGCATGTTCACCTACCGGCCCTATTGCGACGGCTGCCGCGCCTGCGTGCCGTTGCGGGTGCCGGTCGCCGGCTTCCGCCCGAGCCGCAGCCAGCGCCGCGCCTGGAAGGCGCACCAGGGGCTCGTCGCCCGCGTGCTGCGGCTGGGGTTCTTGCCCGAGCACTACCAGCTGTACCTGCGCTACCAGTCGGGCCGGCACAGCGGCGGCGGCATGGACCACGACTCGATCGACCAGTACACGCAGTTCCTGCTGCAGAGCCGGGTCAACTCGCGGCTGGTCGAGTTCCGCGAGCCCGCCGGCGCCGACGGCCCGGGCGCGCTGCGCATGGTGTCGATCCTCGACATCCTCGAGGACGGGCTGTCGGCCGTCTACACCTTCTACGACCCCCACCCGGGCACGAGCTACGGCACCTACAACGTGCTGTGGCAGATCGAGCAGACCAAGGCGCTCAAGCTGCCGCACGTCTACCTCGGGTACTGGATCCGCGAGTCCAACAAGATGGCCTACAAGGCGCAGTTCCGGCCACACGAGATCCTGCGCGACGGCCGCTGGATCGGCGTCGACGAAGCACGCTGACGCGCGAGTTGCGCGCCGGCCGGCTGCAGCCGGTTCAGCCGCGGCTCCAGAGGCCGCGGCCGTAATGGGCGTCAGGGGTTGTCGTAGGTCGACGGCAGGTCGGGGTCGGACCGCGACTGGCGATGCGTCGCCTGGTCAGCCCAGTTCTGCTCGCCGCGCGGGATGCCCTGCTGGACGGCATCGCGCGTCTGGGCGCGCACCTCATCGCGCGAGGCCGGCCGCGAGTCCGGCGGCGCGCTGGCATCCTGGTTCGGTACGATTAGGATCGTGTCGGAGCCGCCGGGGACGACGACGGTTCCCGAGCCGTCGTCGGGCGTGACGACGTTGTCGCTGTCGGCGGGGACGACCACCGTCTGCGCGTGTGCAGCCGCGGCGAGCGCGAACAGCGAGCCGGCGAGGACGGTGGCGGCGTGGCGCTTGATCTGCATGTCGGTTCCTTGTGAGGGCTGGAAGGAACCTCCAGCTTGCCGCGCCCCCCGCCCGCTGCCAGCCGGCCGCGCTCGCACGCGCGTGTCGGCCGGCGCCGGCAATCGTGTCAGGCCACGCGGGCAGCCGCCGGCACTCTTGCCGCGGCGCCGAAGGCGTCGGAGAAGCACGCGCCCTCGGGCAGGCCGCTGGCGATGAAGGCCGGCACCGCGGCGTCGACCATGCGGGCCGACCCGCAGACATACACCTCGTGCTCGCCGAGCCGGTCGAAGTC
>JBLMVT010000547.1:0-4481 GCA_050256835.1 Betaproteobacteria bacterium
TGTTGCTGGTGCCGGCGTACTCGCAGGTCCTGCCGCGCGACACCGACCTTTCCACCCGACTGTCGCGCAACATCGCCCTCAACCTGCCGCTGGTCGCGGCGGCGATGGACACCGTCACCGAAGCGCGGCTCGCGATCGCCATCGCGCAGGAAGGCGGCATCGGCATCGTCCACAAGAACTTCACGCCGCGCCAGCAGGCGGCCGAGGTGGCGCGCGTCAAGCGCTACGAGTCCGGCGTGCTGCGCGACCCGATCACCGTCACGCCCGACATCACGGTGCGCCAGGTGCAGGAGCTTTCGCGCCAGCACGGCGTGTCGGGCTTCCCGGTGCTCGAGGGCAAGAGGGTGGTGGGCATCGTCACCAACCGCGACCTGCGCTTCGAGACGCGCCTGGACTCGCCGGTGCGCGACATCATGACGCCGCGCGAGAAGCTCGTCACCGTCACCGAGGGCGCGACGCTGGCCGAAGGCAAGGCGCTGATGCACCGGCACAAGCTCGAGCGCGTGCTGGTCGTCAACGACGCCTTCGAGCTGCGCGGCATCATGACGGTGAAGGACATCACCAAGCAGACGTCGTTTCCGAACGCCGCCCGCGACGCCCACGGCAAGCTGCGCGTCGGCGCCGCGATCGGCGTGGGCGAGGGCACCGAGGAGCGCGCCGAGGCGCTGGCCCGGGCCGGCGTCGACGTGCTCGTCGTCGACACCGCCCACGGCCACAGTGCGGGCGTGATCGAGCGCGTGCGCTGGGTCAAGCGCAACTTCCCCACGGTCGACGTGATCGGCGGCAACATTGCCACCGGCGCCGCCGCGACCGCGCTGGTCGAAGCCGGGGCCGATGCAGTGAAGGTCGGCATCGGCCCGGGCTCGATCTGCACCACGCGCATCGTCGCCGGCGTCGGCGTGCCGCAGGTCACCGCGATCGAGAACGTCGCCAAGGCGCTGGCCGGTTCGGGCGTGCCGCTGATCGCCGATGGCGGCATCCGCTACTCGGGCGACGTCGCCAAGGCGATCGCCGCCGGCGCCTCAAGCGTGATGATGGGCAGCATGTTCGCCGGCACCGAGGAGGCGCCCGGCGAGGTGATCCTCTACCAGGGACGCAGCTACAAGAGCTACCGCGGCATGGGTTCGATCGGCGCGATGGCGCAGGGCAGCGCCGACCGCTACTTCCAGGACACCGGGGGCGACAACCCGAACACCGACAAGCTGGTGCCCGAAGGCATCGAGGGCCGTGTGCCCTACAAGGGCTCGCTGGTCGCCATCCTGTACCAGCTCGCCGGCGGGCTGCGCGCCTCGATGGGGTACTGCGGCTGCGCGAGCATCGAGCAGATGAAGGGCAAGGCCGAGTTCGTCGAGATCACCGCCGCGGGCATGCGCGAGAGCCATGTCCACGACGTGCAGATCACGAAGGAAGCGCCGAACTACCGGTCCGAGTAGCCGGGCGGCCGGGCCTATCCATCCAGTTCTGGCCAGAAATGAAAATTACCGGCGTCTTCGAGGCGCGCAACCACTTTTCCGAACTGATCGCGGCCGTGGAGGCAGGCGAGGAAGTGCGCATCACGCGCCATGGCAAGGAAGTGGCGCGCATGCTGCCGGTGCGCCGCGCCCCGGTCATCACCGACGAGCAGATCGAGCGCGAACTCGCCGCGATCCGCGAACTGCACCGGCGCATACGGCCCGGCCCGGGCTGGCGCGCGCTGCGCGACGAAGGTCGCGAGTGACGGCCGCCTTCGTGCTCGATGCTTCGGTCACGGCCGGCTGGCTGCTGCCCGACGGGCACAGCCCGGCTTCCGAGCATGCCTATGCACGCCTGCGCCGAGGCGCGGTCGACGCGCACGCGCCGGACCTGTGGCTGTGGGAGTGCGGCAACACCATCGCCAACGGCGTGAGGCGCGCGCGCGTCGACCCGGTGTGGAGCGTGCTGGATGCGATCCGCACGCGGGTCGAGCTGTTCTCGCCCGACGCCGGGCAGGTTCGCGCGTGCCTGCTGCTCGGCATCGACCATGCGCTGTCGATCCACGACGCGGCCTATCTGTGGCTGGCCGAGTGGCTCGGGCTGCCGCTGCTGACGCACGACGCGACCCTCGCGCGGGCCGCCACTCGCCGGGCGGTGAAGGTGCTGCGGGTGGAGGATCTCCAATGAGCCCGCGCCCCGCGGCGATGCGTTTCATCATGTTCACGGTGCTGATCGACATGATCGCGATCGGCCTGATCATCCCCGTGCTGCCGGCGCTGGTCGGCTCGTTCACCGGGTCGAACGCGGACCAGGCGTTCTGGTACGGCGTGGTCGGCTTCGCCTTCGGGCTGGCCAACTTCGTCGGCTCGCCGGTGATCGGCGCGCTGTCCGACCGATACGGCCGCCGGCCGGTGCTGCTGCTGGGCTTCAGCGGGCTCGCGCTCAGCTTCTTCGTCACCGGGCTGGCGCAGGCGCTGTGGGTGCTGATCGTGGTGCGGCTGTTCAGCGGCGCGATGCAGAGCAACGCCGCGGTGGCCAACGCCTACGTGGCCGACATCACGCCGCCCGAGGAGCGCGCCAAGCGCTTCGGGCTGCTCGGCGCGATGTTCGGCGTCGGCTTCATCCTCGGGCCGGCGCTCGGCGGGCTGCTCGGCGGCGTCGACCTGCGGCTGCCGTTCTTCGTCGCCGGCGGCTTGGCGCTGGTCAACCTCGCCTACGGGTACTTCGTGCTGCCCGAGTCGCTGCCGCGCGAGCGGCGCCGCGCGTTCGACTGGAAGCGCGCACATCCGCTGGCCTCCCTGCGCGCCCTGGCGCGGCTCGAGGGGGTCGGACCGCTGGTGGCGGTGATCGCCTGCACCGGCCTGGCGCAGTTCGTCACCTATTCCTCGTGGGTGCTGTACACGACTTTCAAGTTCGGCTGGGGTCCGAGCCAGAACGGCTGGTCGCTGGCCGCGGTCGGCATCGCCTCGGTGCTGGTGCAGGGCGCCCTGATGGGGCCGCTGCTGGCGCGCTTCGGCCGCAAGCGGCTGGCGCTCGCCGGGCTGGCGTCGTCGACGCTGGCCTTCGTCGCCTACGGCGCGATCCCTCACGGCTGGATGCTCTATGCGGTGATCTTCGCCAACCTGCTCGGCTTCACGGTTGCCGCCTCGATCCAGAGCCTCGTCTCGGGAGCGGCCGACGCCAGTACGCAGGGCCAGACCTTGGGCGCGGTCAGCTCGCTGAACAGCCTGACGGCGGTCGTCGCGCCGATGATCGCCGGCCCGCTGCTCGGCCTGGTGTCGCACCTGCCGCAAGGCGACTGGCGCATCGGCGCGCCGTTCTACGTCTGCGCTGTGCTGCAGGCTGCCGCGCTAGCGCTGGCCTGGATCCACTTCCGCCGCGGCCGCATGCTGCCGGCCGCGGCACAGACGAGGCCTGCATGAGCACGCACGACAAGATCCTGATCCTCGACTTCGGCTCGCAGGTCACGCAGCTGATTGCGCGGCGCGTGCGCGAGGCGCACGTCTACTGCGAGATCCATCCCAACGACGTCTCAGACGACTTCGTGCGCGCCTTCGCCCCGAAGGGCGTGATCCTGTCGGGCAGCCACGCCAGCACCTACGAGGCGCACGAGCTGCGCGCGCCGCGCGCCGTGTGGGAGGCGGGCGTGCCGGTGCTCGGCATCTGCTACGGCATGTTCACGATGGCGGTGCAGCAGGGCGGCGAGGTCGAGGCCAGCACGCAGCGCGAGTTCGGCTATGCCGAGGTGCGCGCGCACGGCCACACGCGGCTGCTCGAGGGCATCGAGGACTTCGCCACGCCCGAAGGCCACGGCATGCTGAAGGTGTGGATGAGCCACGGCGACAAGGTGACGAAGCTGCCGTCGGGGTTCCGGCTGATGGCCTCGACGCCGAGCTGCCCGATCGCGGGCATGGCCGACGAATCGCGCGGCTACTACGGCGTGCAGTTCCATCCCGAGGTGACGCACACGGTGAAGGGCCGCGAGCTGCTGAACCGCTTCGTGCTCGAGATCTGCCGGGCGCGGCCCGACTGGGTGATGCGCGACCACGTGGCCGAGGCGGTGGCGGCGATCCGGCAGCAGGTGGGCAGCGAGGAGGTGATCCTCGGGCTGTCGGGCGGGGTCGACTCGAGCGTCGCCGCGGCGCTGATCCACCGCGCGATCGGCGACCAGCTGACCTGCGTGTTCGTCGACCACGGCCTGCTGCGGCTGAACGAGGCGCGGCTGGTGATGGACATGTTCGCCGGCCGGCTGCACGCGAAGGTGCTGCACGTGGACGCCAGCGCCGAGTTCCTCGGCGCGCTGGCCGGCGTCGCCGACCCCGAGGCCAAGCGCAAGGTGATCGGCCGCGAGTTCGTCGAAGTGTTCCAGCGCGAGGCGGCCAAGCTCGCCGGCGCGAAGTGGCTGGCGCAGGGCACGATCTACCCCGACGTGATCGAGTCGGGCGGCGCCAGCACCAAGAAGGCGACGACGATCAAGAGCCACCACAACGTCGGCGGCCTGCCCGAGACGCTCGGCCTGAAGCTGCTGG
>JBLMVT010000548.1:0-4487 GCA_050256835.1 Betaproteobacteria bacterium
TGCACCCGCGCCAGGTGCTGCGCGAGCTGGAAAAGGCGATGCCGGCCGACGTGATGGTCTCGACGGACATCGGCAACATCAACTCGGTCGCCAACAGCTACCTGCGCTTCGAGAAGCCGCGCAGCTTCTTCGCGGCGATGAGCTTCGGCAACTGCGGCTACGCGTTCCCGACCATCATCGGCGCCAAGGTCGCGGCGCCGCACCGCCCTGCCGTCTCCTACGCAGGCGACGGCGCCTGGGGCATGAGCCTGATGGAGACAATGACCTGCGTGCGCCACAACATCCCGGTGACCGCGGTCGTGTTCCACAACCGCCAGTGGGGCGCCGAAAAGAAGAACCAGGTCGACTTCTACAACCGCCGCTTCGTCGCCGGCGAGCTGGACAACCAGAGCTTCGCGGGCATCGCGAAGGCGATGGGCGCAGAGGGGATCGTCGTCGACCGGCTGGAGGACGTCGGTCCGGCGCTCCAGAAGGCCATCGACCTGCAGATGAACCAGGGCAAGACCTGCATCGTCGAGATCATGTGCACGCGCGAGCTGGGCGACCCGTTCCGCCGCGACGCGCTCTCCAAGCCAGTGCGCTTGCTGGACAAGTACAAGGACTACGTCTGAGCCCTGCCGGGCGCGGCGGCGCCGCGCCCGGCAGGTGCCGTTCCCGCATCGCCCGAGGTTCCGGCATGGCGCGATCGCCTGCCGGGAGGGCGCGTCGTCGATTCTTCGCCTGAGGTTGCACTCGCCATGATGGTCAAACCGCATTCGAGCGGGCTCAAGCACAGCCTGAAGCAGCGCCACATGACCATGATCGCGCTCGGCGGCGTGATCGGCGCCGGGCTGTTCGTCGGCAGCGGCGTGGTCATCAAGTCCGCCGGCCCGGCCGCCGTGCTGTCGTTCCTGATCACCGGCGTGCTGGTGGTGCTGGTGATGCGCATGCTCGGCGAGATGGCGGTGGCGCTGCCCACCGTCGGCTCGTTCTACGAATACGCGCGGCTGGCCTGGCGCGACCACCCGGTCACCGGCGAGCTGGCCGGCTTCCTGACCGGCTGGATGTACTGGTACTTCTGGGTCATCGTGGTCGCGCTCGAGGCGGTGGCCGGGGCCGAGCTGGTGCGTTACTGGCTGCCCGGCGTGCCGTCGTGGATCATCAGCCTGGCACTGCTGGTGACGCTGACGCTGACCAACCTGGTCTCGGTGAAGTCGTTCGGCGAGTTCGAGTTCTGGTTCGCCTCGATCAAGGTCGCCGCCATCGTCGTCTTCCTGTTCCTCGGCGGCCTGTTCGTGCTCGGGCTGTGGCCCGGCGCGCACGCCGACGTGTCCAACCTGAGCGCGCACGGCGGCTTCATGCCCAACGGCATCGTCCCGGTGCTCACCGGCGCCGTCGCGGCCACGGGCTTCTACTTCGGCGCCGAGATCGTCACCATCGCCGCCGCCGAAACCGCGGAGCCGCAGAAGGCGGTCGCCCGCGCCACGCAATCGGTGATCACGCGCGTGCTCGTCTTCTACGTCGGCTCGATCCTGCTGGTGGTCTGCCTGGTGCCGTGGAATGCCGGCGCCATCGCCACGCCGTACGTCAGTGCGCTCGACGCGATGGGCGTCACGGCGGCGGCGCAGATCATGAACGCGGTGATCCTCGTCGCCGTGCTGTCGGCGCTCAACTCCGGTCTCTACGCCTCGTCGCGCATGCTGTTCGCGCTGACCCGGCGCGGCGACGCGCCGCAGGGGCTGGCCAAGCTGAGCCGCAACGGCGTGCCGGTGCGCGCGATTCTGTTCGGCACGCTGTTCGGCTACGCCGCGGTGGTGATGTCGTACATCTCGCCCGACACGGTGTTCGCGTTCCTCGTCAATTCGTACGGCACGGTGGCGATCTTCGTGTACGTGCTGATCGCGGTGTCGCAGCTGCGCCTGCGCCGGCGCCTCGAACGCGAAGACCCGGCCCGGCTGCGCGTTCGCATGTGGTGCTTCCCCTACCTGACGTATGCCGCCATCGCCGGCATGGTCGCCATCGTCGTGGCGATGGCGTTCATCCCCGAACAGCGCACGCCGCTGCTGCTCGGCGTGGCGAGCCTGGGCATCCTGCTGGCGACCTTCGGTGCGCGCATGCTGTGGGGCCAGCGGCCGCAGATCGCCGAGATCGCGCAGGAGCCGCGCAGCTACGGCGCGCTGTGACGACCATGGCTGCCGTTTCGGCCGTCCCGGCCCCGCGGCCCCTCGCTTCGCATCCGCGCCTCGATGCGCTCGTCGCCTCGGCGCGCGAGTGCGCGGCGTCCGCGCCACCGGCGCTCGGGCTGGTGCATCCGTGCGACACGCTCGCGCTGCAGGCGGCGGCGCGCATCGCCGCGGCTGGCATCGCGCGGCCACTGCTGGTCGGGCCGAAGGAAGCGATCCTCGCCGCGGCCGACGCCGCCGGCATCGACGCGCGCTACTTCGAGATCGCCGCCACCGGCCCTGCCGCGCCCGAATCGGCGCAGCGCGCAGTGGCGCTGGCGCGCGGCGGCGCGCTGGCCGCGCTAATGAAGGGCTCGCTGCACACCGACGAGCTGATGTCGGCCGTCGTCGCGCGCAACACCGGGCTGCGCGGCGAGCGCCGCATCAGCCACGCCTTCGTGTTCGATCTGCCGCGCTACCACAAGCCGATCGCGCTGGCCGACTGCGTCGTCAACATCGCGCCCAACCTCGCGACCAAGCGCGACATCCTCGGCAACGCGATCGAGCTGCTGCAGCGCCTCGGCGTCGCGCGGCCGAAGGTCGGCATCGTCGCGGCGGTCGAGACGGTCAACACGGCAATCCCAGCGACGCTCGACGCGCAGGCGCTGGTGGCAATGGCACGCGACGGCGCCTGGCCCGGCGCGACGGTCGAGGGCCCGTTCGGCTTCGACAATGCGTTCTCGGCCGAGGCCGCGCGCGTGAAGAAGATCGAGTCCGCGGTCGCCGGCGACGCCGACCTGCTGGTCGTGCCCGATCTCAACGCCGGCAACATGCTGTACAAGAGCTTCGTCTACGTCGGCGGCGGCGAGTGCGCGGGGCTGGTGCTCGGCGCACGCGTGCCGGTCGTGCTGACTTCGCGCGCCGATACGCTCGCGGCCCGGCTCGCCTCCGTCGCGCTGGCCGTGCTGGCGGCGCATCGCCATTGAACCGAACCGGGAGCCCAGGTGCTGAAACTGCTGTCGAGTGAGCCGCTGCACGATCCGATCGCTTCCCCGCGCCCGGGCGCGCACCACGAGGTCAAGAACACGACCTGCTACATGTGCGCCTGCCGCTGCGGCATCCGTGTCCACCTCGAGGACGGCAAGCTGCGCTACATCGACGGCAACCCGGATCACCCGCTGAACCAGGGCGTGATCTGCGCCAAGGGCTCGTCGGGGATCATGAAGCAGTACTCGCCGGCGCGGCTGACCCGGCCGCTGCGCCGCAAGGCCGGAAGCGAGCGCGGCGCGGGCGAGTTCGAGCCGATCTCGTGGGACGAGGCGTTCTCGATGCTCGAGCAGCGCCTCGGGCAGATCCGCGCCAGCGACCCGAAGCAGTTTGCGCTCTTCACCGGACGCGACCAGATGCAGGCACTGACCGGCCTGTTCGCTCGCCAGTTCGGCACGCCCAACTACGCGGCGCACGGCGGCTTCTGCTCGGTCAACATGGCCGCGGGGATGATCTACACGATCGGCGGCTCCTTCTGGGAGTTCGGCGGACCCGACCTCGAGCGCGCCAAGCTGTTCGTCATGGTCGGCACCGCCGAGGACCACCACTCGAACCCGCTCAAGATCGCGATCTCGAAGTTCAAGCGTTCGGGCGGGCGCTTCGTCTCGATCAACCCGGTGCGCACCGGCTACTCGGCGATCGCAGACGAATGGGTACCGATCCGCCCCGGCACCGACGGCGCGCTGCTGCTGGCCTTCATCCACGAGCTGATCCGCACCGGGCTGTACGACCGCGACTTCCTCGTGCGCTACTCGAACGCCGGGCAGCTGATCCACGCCGACGAGGCGAGCGACGAATTCGGCCTGCACGTGCGCGACGGCGGCGCCCCCGAGGTCAACGGCATGTACCCGCAGAACAAGCTGTGGTGGGACCGGCTGACCGACCGGCCGGTCGCCACCCACAGCGAGAGTGCGGATCCCTTCCTGCTCGGCGAGTTCGCGCTGCCCGACGGGCGCAAGGTCAAGCCCGCGTTCGAGCTGCTCGCCGCGCGTGTGCGCACCTGCACGCCCGAGTGGGCCGCGGGCATCACCGGCATCCCGGCCGAGACGATCCGTCGGCTCGCCCACGAGATGGGCATGACCGCGCGCGACCAGAAGATCGAGCTGCCGATCGCCTGGACCGACTGCTGGGGCCGCGAGCACGAAACGGTGACCGGCAACCCGGTCGCCTTCCACGCGATGCGCGGGCTGGCCGCGCACAGCAACGGCTTCCAGACGATCCGCGCGCTGGCGATCCTGATGAGCCTGCTCGGCACGATCGACCGGCCGGGGGGCTTTCGCCACAAGGCGCCGTTCCCGC
>JBLMVT010000549.1:0-3011 GCA_050256835.1 Betaproteobacteria bacterium
GCAGGTGGCCGATCGCGGCTACGTGATGGAGACCGGCCGCGTCGTCCGCGAAGGCGCCGCACATGTGCTCGCCGACGACCCGGAGGTGCAGCGGGCGTACCTCGGGGCGTGACGCTGGCGCTTCGGCGCAGCCGGCGTGCGATGCGCCCGCGTGGCCGGTGGCCCGGGGGTGCGTTCTCCGGCCCACGCTCGCGGGGCAGCACCGAGACGCGCGGGCGGTTCCTCTTCAACGCCGCCTCGATATGCGCGGGCCAGGCGACCGCGAATGGGACCTGCGCCGGCACCCCCGGGCCACCGACCCAACGACCACCGCGGCATGCCCCGGGGTGGCGTGCCACCGTCGGAGGTTGCAGGGCGGGGGCGGCGCCTGCGGGCGCAGGCTCCATTCGCGGTCGCCTGGCAGATGGCGTGGCACGCCGGTGTTGAAGGCACGGCCTCGCGCACAGAAAGGCGCCCGCCCGCGAGCGTGGGCCGGAGAACGCAGGTGCCGCCCCCGTCCTGCCGCAGGGGCGTCGGCAAGTCCACCTTGCCAGCCGCAGCCCCATCACCTAGAATGCTTCACAACTAAACGATTGACAGCTCATCCTGTTGCCGGAGCACCCATGAACATCGTCTGCCTCGGCGGCGGCCCCGCCGGCCTGTACTTCGCGCTCCTGATGAAGCGCCAGAACCCGTCGCACGAGGTCACGGTGGTCGAGCGCAACAAGCCCTACGACACCTTCGGCTGGGGCGTCGTGTTCTCCGACCAGACGCTGGGCAACCTGCAGGCCGCCGACGCCAAGAGCGCCGCGCAGATCCTGTCGGCGTTCAACCACTGGGACGACATCGAGGTCAACATCCGCGGCCACCGCGTGCGCTCGGGCGGGCACGGCTTCTGCGGCATCGGCCGCAAGCGGCTGCTCAACATCCTGCAGGCGCGCTGCGAGGAAGAGGGCGTGCGCCTGGTATTCGAGACCGAGGCGCAGGACGACGAGCAGTACCCCGAGGCCGACCTGATCATCGCGAGCGACGGCCTGAACAGCCGCTTCCGCGCGAAGTACGCCGCCACCTACGAGCCCGACATCGACCTGCGTCACTGTCGCTTCGTCTGGCTGGGCACGCACAAGCTGTTCGAGGCCTTCACCTTCGCCTTCGAGAAGACGCCCTTCGGCTGGTTCCAGGCGCACGCCTACCAGTTCGACGGCGACACCTCGACCTTCATCGTCGAGACGCCGGAAAAGGTGTGGCTCGCCGCCGGCATCGACAAGATGAGCAAGGAGGAATCGATCGCGTTCTGCGAGCGGCTGTTCGCGAAGTACCTCGACGGCCACCCGCTGATGTCCAACGCCGCACACCTGCGCGGCTCGGCGCAGTGGATCAAGTTCCCGCGCGTGGTGTGCAAGCGCTGGGTGCACGACAACGGCCGCGCGCCGGTGGTGCTGATGGGCGACGCCGCGCACACCGCGCACTTCTCGATCGGCTCGGGCACCAAGCTGGCGTTCGAGGACGCGATCGAGCTGGCGCGCTGCATCGGCAGGCGGCCCGGCGAGCTGGCACAGGCGCTGGCCGACTACGAGGCGGTGCGCAGCGTCGAGGTGCTGCGCATCCAGAACGCGGCGCGCAACTCGACCGAATGGTTCGAGCACGTCGACCGCTACGTCAACCTGCCGCCCGAGCAGTTCGCCTACTCGCTGCTGACGCGCAGCCAGCGCATCAGCCACGAGAACCTGCGCCTGCGCGACAAGGGCTACGTCGAGGGATACGAGGACTGGATCGCCGAGCACGCCGGCGTGCGCCGCGCCGCGAGCGCGCAGCCGATCCCGCCGATGTTCACGCCGTTCACCGTGCGCGGCGTGACGCTGAAGAACCGCGTCGTCGTCTCCCCGATGGCGCAGTACTCGTGCGTCGACGGCGTGCCCGGCGACTACCACCTCGTGCACCTCGGCGCGCGCGCGCTCGGCGGCGCCGGCATGGTCGTGGCCGAGATGACCTGCACCAGCCCCGATGCGCGCATCACCCCGGGCTGCCCGGGCCTGTGGAACACGCAGCAGCGCGACGCCTGGAAGCGCATCGTCGACTTCGTGCACGCCGACACGGACGCGAAGATCGCAATGCAGCTCGGCCACGCCGGCGCCAAGGGCTCGACGCGCGTGCCCTGGGAGGGCGAGGACCAGCCGCTCGAGGCCGGCAACTGGCCGCTAATCTCGGCCTCGCCGCAGCAGTACCTCGACGGCACGAGCGACTGGTCGCGCGCAATGACGCGCGCCGACATGGACCGCGTGCGCGACGACTTCGTCCGTTCCGCCCGCTACGCCGCCGAGGCCGGCTTCGACTGGCTGGAACTGCACTGTGCGCACGGCTACCTGCTGTCGGCGTTCATCTCGCCGCTGACCAACCAGCGCACCGACGAGTACGGCGGCTCGCTGGCCAACCGCCTGCGCTATCCGCTCGAGGTCTTCACCGCGCTGCGCGAGGTCTGGCCGAAGCATCTGCCGATGTCCGTGCGCATCTCGGCGCACGACTGGGTCGAGGGCGGCATCACGCCCGACGACGCGGTAGAGATCGCGCGCGCCTTCAAGGCCGCCGGCGCGGATCTGATCGACTGCTCGTCGGGCCAGGTCAGCAAGGCGCAGCAGCCGGTGTACGGGCGCATGTACCAGACGCCGTTCGCCGACCGCATCCGCAACGAAGCGGGCATCGCGACGATCGCGGTCGGCGCGATCAGCGAGGCCGACCACGTCAACAGCATCGTCGCAGCCGGCCGCGCCGACCTGTGCGCGATCGCGCGCCCGCACCTGGCCAACCCGCAGTGGACGCTGCAGGAGGCGGCCCGCATCGGCTACCACGACCTGCCCTGGCCGAAGCAGTACCGCGCGGCCAAGGTCCAGCTCGAACGCAACCTCGAGCGCGAGAAGGCCGCTGCGGCGCAGGGCGCGGGGCTGTCGGCGCTCGAGCAGGCGAACCGGCTGCTGGGGGTGTGATGGGTCACGCCGCCGGGCATGCCCTGGTCACCGGCGCCGCGCGCGGCATCG
>JBLMVT010000550.1:0-13826 GCA_050256835.1 Betaproteobacteria bacterium
CCGATGGGCCCGATGACACGGGTGCCGCACGGATCCCTGAGCCGCCCGTGGTCGCGTTGGAGCAATCCGACGAGCCCACGTTGGTCGTACCCCCCGCCGCATCGGCGCCAATGCCCATCGAAGCGGCTGCACCAGGCGCCTCGAGCCCGGAGCCCGAGCTGCCCGCGCCTCGAGATGCCGGCGATGACGATTCGGAGCGGGAGGCACAACGGCAGGCGGAACAGTTGGAAGCGGCGCGCGTCGAGGCCGCGCGGATCGAGGCCGAACGTCAAGAGGCCGAGCGGCAGGCGGCGATCCGGCAAGAGGCAGCGCAGCAGGAGGCTGCTCGTCAGGAAGCGGCGCGGCTCGAGGCCGCGCGGACGGAGGCCGAACGCCGGGAGGCCGAGCGGCAGGCGGCAGTCCGGCAAGAGGCAGCGCAGCAGGAGGCTGCGCGTCAGGAAGCGGCGCGGCTCGAGGCCGCGCGGTTGGAGGCCGAGCGCCGGGAGGCCGAGCGGCAGGAGGCGATCCGGCAAGAGGCAGCGCGGCAAAAGGCTGCTCGTCAGGAGGCCGAGCGGCAGGCGGCGGTCCGGCAAGAGGCAGCGCAGCAAGAAACGGCGCGGCTCGAGGCCGCGCGGATGGAAGCAGAACGCCGGGAGGCCGAGCGGCAGGCAGCAATCAGGCAAGAGGCAGTGCGACAAGAAGCTGCTCGCCAGGAAGCGGCGCGCGTCGAGGCTGCCCGGATGGAAGCCGAACGCCGGGAGGCCGAGCGGCAGGCGGCAGTCCGACAAGAGGCAGCGCGGCAAGAGGCGGCGCAGCAGGAAGCGGCGCGGGTCGAGGCCGCGCGGATGGAAGCCGAACGCCAGGAGGCCGAGCGGCAGGCGGCAATCCGGCAAGAGGCGGCCCGGCAAGAGGCGGCGCAGCAGGAAGCGGCGCGCGTCGAGGCTGCGCGGTTGGAAGCCGAACGCCAGGAGGCCGCGCGGCAGGCGGCCATCCAGCAAGAGGCAGCGGGGCAAGAGGCTGCTCGCCAGGAGGCGGCGCGCATCGAGGCCGCGCGGATGGAGGCCGAGCGCCAAGAGGCCGAGCGGCAGGCGGCTATCCGGCAAGAGGCGGCGCGCCTACAGGCCGCGCAAGAGGACACGGAAAGACGGGAAGCAGCACGTCGGGCGCTGGGACGGCAGCTGGACGAGGAAGCCGCCCGGCGTGAGGCGGCCTCGACCACTCGACCGCCCGGCACGCTTCCATACTCGTTGAGCACCGCACGACGAGGTCGGCTGTTCGGACGCATCGACCCCAACACCGAACTCGTCCTGTACGCGGAAGCCTTCGGCCGGAAGATCCAACTCAACACGACCATCGACACGGCCCGCGAAGTGGCGCAGCGGCCTCACACCGATCCCCTCGTGACGGTGGCCATTCGACGCGACGGATCCGTCGAGTCGGTGACGTTCGTGATCTCCAGCGGCGTGACCGAAATCGATGAAACGATACGGCGCATCGTGCAAAGCCAGGTGCCCTACCAGCCGTTCTCGCCGGGTTTGGCCCGCGAGTTCGACGTGATCGAGATCCGCCGAACCTGGACCTTCGACACGGCTGTCCGGCTGTACTGATGCGACAGCGACGGGAGCGCTTGTCGGCCACTTGCGGGTGCTCGGGACCGGTTGGCACGCCCACTCCCGCAGGCGGCTACCTGCGCACCGACTGGCCGTTGAGGCCCTCGCCGTCGAGGTAATCTGCCACCAGATCGACCGTACCGCGCCTGCCCAGGTGCGTGAAGTCGTCGGTCAGCCACGCGTGAGCCGCCGCGTGGCCGGCGCGGTGCAGTGCCAGCAGCCGGTGCCAAGCCGAATCGAGCGAACCTGCAGCCGTCAGCGCGTCGAGCTTCTCGCCGCCCTCGATGCGGTGCACGCGCAGCGCCGCGGCCTTGCGGAACAGCGGTTCCTTGAACGCATGGCCGACCAGGCCCTCGTCCTGCATCAGCTTGCGCAGGATGGCCAGTGAGCGCAACTCCTTGACCAGGCTGCCATGGAAGGTGATCTCGTTGATGCGGTCCAGCACCGCGGCGCTGCCGAGCGGCAGCTCGGCACGTGCGCTCGGGTGCACCTGCACCAGCATCAGGTCCAGCGTCGGCGTCTCGGTCAGCAGCGGCAGCAGCGAGGGGTTTCCCGTGTAGCCGCCATCCCAGTAGGCCTCGCCGTCCACCTCGACGGCGGGGAACAGCGTGGGCAGGCAGGCCGAGGCGAGCACCGATTCGATGGCGAGTTCCGTGCGCCGCCAGATGCGCTGGCGACCGCTGCGGACATGCGTGGCCGTCACGAAGAGCTTCAGATCGCGGCAGCGCCGGACGGCGTCGAAGTCGACGATGTCGTGCAGGATCGCGTGCAGCGGATTCTGCACGGCGGGGTCGGCATGCGATGGCGCGAGGAGGGTGCTCGCCATGTCCCAGGCCATCTGCATCGGTCCCATCGAAACCCCCGTCGCACCGGCGGCGCCCCCCGCCAGACCCCAGCCGAGCCAGGCGTCGACCCAGCGGCCCAGGTGCAGTCCTTCGGCCACCCGCGACCAGAATCGTCGCAAGACCTCGCGCGCGCCCTTGCGGCCGCCGCCGGCCCAGCCCGACGCCAGCGCGACGGCGTTCATCGCCCCTGCGCTGGTGCCGCTGATCGCTGCAATCTGCAGCCGCTCGTCCTCGAGTAGACGGTCGAGCACGCCCCACGTGAAGGCACCTTGGGTGCCGCCGCCCTGCAAGGCGAGGTCGAGGCGGCGTTGGATCATCGAGGAATGACCGCGTGGTGCCGGTTCACCGCGGTTATTGCCCCTTCTTGGGCCGCCGCACCGCGCGCACCTTGCCGCTCGGACCACCGCCGCAGTAGAACAGGTCGTCGCCGTCGGACTCCATGCCGCTGACGCCGGTGCCGGGCAGCATCTCCAGCCGCTCGAGCACGGCGCCGCTTTCGGGGTCGATGCGACGGATGTCGCTCTCGTCGCCGTCCCAGGTTCCGTGCCACAACTCGCCGTCGACCCAGGTCACGCCGGTGACGAAGCGGTTCGACTCGATGGTGCGCAGGATCTTGCCCGTCGCAGGGTCGATGCGGTGGATCTTGCGGTCACGGTACTGGCCGACCCACAAGCTGCCCTCCGCCCATGCAAGGCCCGAGTCGCCGCCGTGGCCGGGCGCGGGGATCGAGGCCAGCACCCGGCCGCTCGCCGGATCGATCTTGTCGATGCGCGCTTCGGCAATCTGGTAGAGGTGCGTGCCGTCGAACGCGCTTCCCGCGTCGCAAGCGCAGTCGAGCGTGCGGGCAACCGCGCCGCTCTCGGGATCGATCGCGAGCAGCCTGGCGCCCGCGGCGGCCCAGACGCGCTCGCCGTCGTGCGTGATGCCGTGGATATGCTCCGCGCCGGCAAAGGGGCCGTACTCGCGCACGATCTCGGCGGGGCGTGTGGGGGGGCCGGCCTTCGTGTTCATGCTTGCAGCCTAATGCCAGTTGCTGATCGTCAGGTCGTTCGGCGACGGCTTGCCGTGGCCGGTCTCGACCAAGTCGCGCAGGCTCAACAGAAACGTTGCCCACTTCGTGCTGCAATGGGCCATGAACCCGGCCTCCTCGCGCCAGTTGCGGTGGCCGAACATCACGATGGTGTAGTCGTCCTCGCGGGAAAGCCGGAACTCGACGTCGGTACCGACCCACTCGGGCGGACCGTCGTTGACACGCCAGCGCACCTTTTCGTCCGGCGTCAGTTCGAGCACGTCCATGTCGAAGCCGCCGATCTCGTCGCCGGAGGCGGTGTGGAATCGAAAGGCGATGCGGCCGCCGACCTTCGCGCTGCCGGTCGTGTCCTCGGTCCACCAGCCCGCCAGCCCGTCGATGGTCGACAGCGCGGCGTAGACCTTCGACGTGGGAGCCTTGATGCCGATCCTGTGAACGATGTCCATTGTCGTGATCTCCGTGTCTGCATTGAGCGGTTGCGGCACCTGCATGAGCATCGGCGCCGTGAGGTCACTCTAGGCAAGCGGCAGCGAAGGCGGGAGTAACAAGATCGTCGTGAATCCGGCCAGCGGGGAGCTCAGCCAGCGCTGCGCCCGCGTGCGGCCGATCGAGCGCACCTTTCCCGCTGACTCCAGATCCGCAAGCGAACGCTGCACCGTGCGCTGGCTCTGGCCCAGTGCCAGCGCGAGCGCCGAGGTGGACCACGCCGCGCCGTCGGCCAGCAGCGCCTGCAGCGAAGCCTCGTCGCCTTCGATCGGCGGCAGCAGTAAGACGATACCCTGAACACTGCGCGGCACGAGCGCGAAGCCACGCGCACTGGCCTCGATGCGCGCCAGCGGCGCGGCGAGCGCGCGCAGGCGGCCGATCTCGACGCGCAGGCGTGCGCGGTGTGTTTCGTCGGGCCGGCCGGTGCGAAACGCGCGCGCGATGAGCGCATCGCGATCGACATCGCCGGGCCAGCCTTCGGCCAGCGCGCGCGCCAGCGTGAACAGCACCGGCCGGCGTGCGAGCGACCACCAGGCGCCGCCGCAGCGCAGGCAGCGCCGGCAGGCGTCGACCACCAGCGCGCCCGATGCGACGAGCGCTTCCACTTCGGCCAGGCGCAGCGGCGTTTCACCGCCCGCCTGCCAGCGCCGCGCGGCGGGACGGTGAAGCGCGGACCGTGCCTCGGTGACCTCGGCCATCAGCGCGGGCACGCGGGCGCGCTCGGCCGCCGCCTGCGCGCGCACCAGCGCTTCACGGGCCGACGCAGTCCGCAGCGTACGCAGCGAGATCTCGGCCGCGGCGAGCTCCGCCACCGCAACGAGCGACGGCGAGTCGAGGCTGCGCGTGTCGAGAGCTGCGAGCGCCGCTGCGGCCTCGTCGAGGCGGCCCAGCAGCAGCAGCCGGCGCACGGCGATCAAGCTTGCATGTGCGGCGTTGGCGTGATCGGCGCGCGCCTCCAGCGCGGACGCTGCGGCGGCCAGCGCGCGCGGCGTGCGCAGCGTACCGCCCATGTCGCGCATCGCGAGCGCGACCTCTGCTTCGGCGACCACGCAGCGCGCGCGCGCCATCGCCTCGTGGCTGCCGAAGCCACGCGCCGCGCGCCGCAACAGTTCGCGCGCGCGCACCAACTCGCCGAGCTGCGCCATCGCGATGCCGCGCAAGGCCAGCGCCGGCGGATCGTTGCGAAGCGCGACGCGCTTGAGCGCGCTCAGTGCGTCGCCGGCGGACAGTGCGCGTCCGGCGGCGGCGATGAGCGAATCCATGAGCGCAGGTTAACCGCGTGGCGGGACAGTCGGTGCACTCGGGCGGCGCGGCGGCGGCGTCGGGGGCGGGCAGCGGCCAGAAGCGGTCGATCCTGGGCCCTGCCCACGAGCGGCACCTCAGCGACGCCCAATTGCGCAGGACCGACCCGATGAACCTCTACACTGCCGCGTCGGCAGTAGTTGACGGACCCGCCATCACGGTGAAGCGGTGAAGCCGGTCTCGCAGGTCTGAGCTCGTCGACCGGCACGCTGAGGTAGCAGTAGAACTCTCCGAGCATCCGCTTCGTTTGCTCGCGCAGCGCGTGGCCGCTGGCAGACAGCGAGATGACGACGCGCCGTTCGTCATTGGGATCTCGGCCGCGCAGCACCAACCCCTTCTTCTCCATTCGCTTGAGCATCGGCGAGATCGAGCCCAGGTCCTCTGCCGAGTGTCTGTCAACCTAGGGTTCTCACGGGGCAGCTAAAGCCTGGGGCCAGGGATTTGCCCGAAGACGGCTCTCGAACTCGGACGCTGTCGGCGCGTCGCGTCCAACTGCTGACCTTCGACGACACCCTCGGCACTCATTGCGAAAGGGGTGCTGCGCCAGTAGCTTGAGGATGCCGTGGCCGCCCGGAAAGCTGAATAGGCGGCTAGCCGGTCGGCCCCGTTGTCAGACGTCTGAACGGCTACGATCGAGCACGGCGCGAGTGATGCGCGCCGCTCTCGAAAAAGGAAGACGGCATGTCCGAACCCGCAGACTTCACGACGGTCCTTGCCAACTGGGAGATGCGGCAACCAGATGCGATCGCCATCACCTTCGCCGGCTCGAGTTGGACATGGGCGGAGCTGGGGCAACGCGTGCGCCGCAATGCCGCGGCCCAACGTGCGGCGGGGCTCGTACCCGGCGACCGAATTGCGGTGCTCGACCTCAATCACCCGTCCTGCCTGGAACTGACGCTGGCCTGCGCGCAGGTCGGCACCGCCAATGCCGTAGTGAACTTCCGGCTCGCGCCGCCCGAGATCGTCTATGTGATCAACGACGCGAGGGCCCGAATTCTCTTCGTCGGGCCGGAGTTCGCCAGCGCCGTCGAGCAACTTCGGGCGAAGCTGCCAACCGTCGAGCGGATCATCCGAGTGGGTGGCGCCGACGACGAGTACGAGGCGTGGCTGGCCGCGAACGAGCCCGATGCCCGGGTTCATCGCGCGGCGCCAGAGGACTGCTTCGTGCAACTGTATACCTCGGGCACGACCGGCTTCCCAAAGGGCGCGATGCTCACCCACCGCGGGATGCTGGCGCACGCACGCAATGTCGCAACCGACTTCGACCTCGGCCCCGACGCAAGAGTCCAGGTCGCAATGCCGCTGTTCCACGTCGGCGGCACGAGCTACTCGCTGGTGGCGATCAACGCCGGCGCGCGGATCTTCATGTTGCGCAGGCCGGACCCGGCAGCGGTGCTGGAGATGCTCGAGGCCGAGAAGATCACGCACACCTTCCTCGTGCCCGCGCTGATGGCCGCGGTGACCCAGGTTCCCGGTGCCGCCGAGCGCGACTACTCTGCGTTGAGGTCGCTGTCCTATGGTGCCTCTCCGATGCCGCTGCCGGTGATGCGGGCGTCGCTCAAGCTCTTTCCCGGCGTCATGCACCAGGTCTATGGCATGACCGAGCAGAGTGGCGTGGTGAGCTCGCTCGGCCCGCCGGACCACGCCGACTCGACGGTGGCGCACCGGCTGGTGTCGGCGGGCAAGCCGATCCACGGCGTCGAGATCGAGATCCGCGACCCGGCCACCGGTGCGCCGGTTCCCACCGGTGAGCCGGGAGAAATCTGGGTGCGAAGCGAGCAGATCATGAGTGGCTACTGGGGCAAGCCCGATGCCACCGCCGCCGCGATCACGCCGGACGGTTGGCTGCGCTCCGGCGACGGTGGCCACATTGATGCCGACGGCTACATCTACGTGACGGACCGCATCAAGGACATGATCATCAGCGGTGGAGAGAACATCTACCCTGCGGAGATCGAGCGTGTGCTGGCCGAGCACCCCTCTATCGGCGACGTGGCAGTGATTGGTGTCCCGGACGAGAGGTGGGGCGAGGTGCCCAAGGCCGTCGTCGTGGCTGCGCCCGGTGCCTCCATCGACGCCGAGCAGGTGCTGGCGTACTGCCGCGAGAACCTGGCGTCATTCAAGTGCCCCCAGTCCATCGACGTCGTCGCCGAGTTGCCTCGCACCCCCACCGGCAAGGTCTTGAAGAGGGAGCTCCGCAAGCCCTACTGGGCAGGTCGCGAGCGCCAGCTCGTGTAAGGACGATTGCCGCTGAACGAGGCAGGATGCGTGGCACCTTCTTCATCGGACTCGGCGCGCATCCGCCAGCACGAGAGTCATGTAGGCCACGATGCCCAGGTTGATTGCGAAGGTGGCGAGTCGGAGCGCCGTCACGCCGCGGTGCAGCTCGTATATCTCGAGGGGCAGATAGATCGCGCCGCTGAGCGCTGCGAGCCATTGCGCCCATGGCCGGCGTCGCCACAACCCGTAGGCCTCGATCAGCCTCAGCGCCGCATAGACGAGCGCAAGTGCGGCCAGGCCGAGCAATTGCCGGTTCGAAATGTTCCTCGCGGCATCGAGGAGGATGTGCGGGTAGTGGTGCGCCGGATTGAGATGCAGATGGTGGACGAGCCGCTCGGCCACTTCTTCCACGTCGCGGCCGGCGAAGGCGGCCAGCCCGAACCCGACGACGATGACCAGCGCGCCCTTGGCCGCCTCGAAGAACGCCACTGCCCGCAGGCCGTCCCGATGCCGATCGCTTGAATGGCGCCTCTGCGGATGGACGTGCGACTGCACCAGATGGTCTATTGCCGCGAATGAGCTCGGGTGCGCCGCGTGAGGCCCGAGGAGCGCTACAGACCCAATTCCGACAGCCCGGGATGATCGTCGGGGCGGCGCCCCGCCGCCCAGCGGTACAGGCGCTCCTTCTCGGCAATCGGCTTGTCGTTGATGCTGGCGTGGCGCACACGCATCAGGCCGCGGTCATCGAACTCCCAGTTCTCGTTGCCGTAGCTGCGAAACCACTGGCCTGAATCGTCGTGCCACTCGTAGGCGAAGCGCACGGCGATCCGTCGTTCGCCGAAGGCCCACAGCTCCTTGATCAGCCGATAGTCGAGCTCGCGCGCCCACTTGCGCTGCAGGAACATGCGAACCTGCTCGCGGCCGGCGGGGAACTCTGCGCGGTTGCGCCACTTCGTATCCTCGGTGTAGGCGAGGACGACCCGGTCCGGATCGCGCGTGTTCCACGCGTCCTCCGCCAGGCGGACCTTCAGCCGGGCCGCCGCTTCGTCAAAGGGCGGCAGGGGCGGGCGAGCGCTTTCCATTGGCGATGCCTCCTCGATGCGTACGTGATGCGCTGCGGATGCTGGACCGGCAGGAGGTCCGGCGTCGACAGGGGCGATGAGTGCCCAGGCCCAATCACAGCCACGTCGTGGTTCCAATGTACCCCCAGGGAGCAGACTCTTCGGCGCGGCACCGCGGATACTTCAGTCCAAGCCTGCCTTGTCGAGCCCGAAGGCCTTGTCCTGCGAGCCCGGTACGGGGCGGAAGGCCACGTTCATGCGGTTCCATCCGTTGATGGCCACGACGCGAAAGGTCAGTTGCGAGAGATCTTCGGCGGAGAAATGTTCCCGCGCCTCGCCGTAGACCGCGTCCGACACGCCTTCGGGCGCCATGCGCGTCAGCGCCTCGGTCCAGGCAAGCGCTGCACGCTCCTTCGGCGTGAACAGCGGCGACTCGCGCCAGATGGCAACGTGGTGCAGGCGCAGCTCGCGCTCGCCATGGATCTTCGCCTGCTTGACGTGCATGTCCAGGCAGAACGCGCAGCCGTTGAGCTGCGATGCCCTGATGTCCACCAGCAGCGCCAGCCCCTCGTCCATGTGGAATGCCGCGTTGAAGTCGAGGTACTTCTTGAACAGATCGGCGGACAGGCGTGAATAGTCGAGGCGTTGATGCGAAACGTTCATGGTGGTGATCCCTTGGTTGGAGGTCGATGCAGGCGAGCAGATTCGCCGGCACATCCTCCAGACGGGGCAGCCTCGCGCGTTGTGACATTCAGGGATGCGAGCGTTGCGCGATCGCGCGCAGCTTGTCCGGATTGCGCTGGATGTACAGCGCGCCCGCGCGGCCCGGCTCGTGGGCCGAAGGCGCGAGCGCGATCGTCTGCACCAGTCGCCCGCCGGCCAGCTCGTCGACCACCAGGCAACCGGGCAGCCCGTTGACCGTCGTCGGCACCAGCCGCCAGCCGCGGCTCGCGGGCAGCTGGGCAAAGCCGATGAAGGTGCGTGCGATCAGCGCGCCGCCGTGCAGCGGGCGCGGCACCGCGGCAACCTTGCCGCCGCCGTCAGCCAGTGCCAACGCATCGGCCGTGAGCACCTGCGTCAGCGCCCTCACGTCGCGACTGCGAACGGCCTGCATGAAGGCGCCGAGGAGGCGATCACGCTCTTCCTGCGCCACCTCGCGCCGGGCATAGTCGGCCTTGATGTTCTTGCGCGCCCGGCTGATCAGCTGGCGGCAGGCGACCTCGCTGCGTCCGAGGTGGCGCGCGATCTCGTCGTAGTCGAGGTCGAACACGTCGTGCAGCAGGAATGCCGCGCGCTCCAACGGCGACAGCCGCTCCAGCGCCAGCATGAAGGCCACCGAGACGTCCTGCGCGAATTCGGCATGCTGCTCGGGGCTCGGCGCCCAATCGAAGAGGTCGTCGTCGTCCAGCAGTGGCTCGGGCAGCCACACCCCCACGTAGCGCTCGCGCTGCGCCGCGGCCGAGCGCAGCTGGTCCAGGCAAAGGTTGGTCACCAGACGCGACAGGAAGGCACCCGCGTGCTCGACGATGGATTCGTCCACTTCGGCCCAGCGCAGCCAGGCCTCCTGGACGATGTCTTCGGCTTCGGCGCGCGATCCGAGCATGCGGTAGGCCAGCGCGCGCAACCGACGAGCGTGGTCGCGGTCGAAGAGGCGGGCGCGGGCAGTGGGAGATCTGTCGACGTCGTCCGCCATCGCGACAGCATCCTCCTCGGCATTGTTCATCACTCGGCAAGACGAACCAGACCGCGAGTTTGTGACATCGCGTCCGCGCGCTCGAGTGATCCCATTTGGCGGTATGTCGATCGTCGTCGCGGTACACGGGCCGGTCGCAGAAGCCCTTCGGACGGGCACGGCAGTTGCTCTTCCCGGGCCCTATGACCAGGGCTGAGACGTGGCCGATGGGCGAATACCTCGACAACGACGATCCTGCTGACAATGCGACTGACGGGATCGCGACCACGGGCATCGCAGGGCTCGATCTGATACTGGATGGTGGTTTCCGGCGCAACCGCCTGTACCTGATCGAAGGCGCTCCGGGGAGCGGCAAGACGACGCTCGCCATGCAGTTTCTGCTAGAGGGCGCGCGCCGGGGCGAATCGGTACTTTATGTGACCCTTTCGGAGACCGAGGACGAGATGCGCTCCGTTTCGGCGTCCCATGGCTGGGCGCTCGACGGCGTGACCGTCCATGAGCTGGTCGCCGCGGCGCGCGATTTGGTGCCCGACGATCAGTACACGATGTTCCATGCCGACGAAGCGGAATGGGGCGACACGACGCGGGCGATCCTCGACATCGTTGAACGTCTGCGCCCGACGCGGGTCGCGTTCGATTCGCTCTCGGAACTGCAGCTGCTCGCAGGAGGGGCGCTGCGCTACCGGCGGCAGATCCTCGCTCTCAAGCAGTTCTTCGCCGGCAGGCAATGCACGGTGCTCGTCCTCGACGACATGACGAGCAGCGGGCACGACATGCAAGTGCAGAGCATCGCGCACGGCGTGCTTCGTTTGGAGCAGGTGCAGCCGGAGTACGGCGCCGAGCGCCGGCGGCTGCTGGTGCAGAAATACCGCGGCGTCCGTTTCCTCGGCGGGCGCCACGACTGCATCATCCGGCGCGGCGGGCTCGAGGTGTTCCCGCGCCTGGTGGCGCAGGAATCCACGGGCGAACCGGTGACCCTCGATCCTGCCCGGCGCTGCGACAGCGGCATCGCGGCGCTGGACTCGTTGCTCGGCGGCGGTCTCGATCGAGGCACCAGCACGCTCATCGTCGGCGCCCCCGGCACTGGAAAGTCTACTTTGGCGATGCTGCTGGCCACGCGCGCCGCGGACCGCGGAGAGTTCGCGGCGATCTTCCTGTTCGACGAGAGCGAAGCCTCCGTGCTGCAACGCGCCGATGGGCTCAGCATCGGCCTGCGTGCTGCGGTCGCCGAGGGTCGAGCCAGCCTCCAGTCGATCGACCCTGCTGAGCTGGCGCCCGGGCAGTTCGTGCATGCGATCCGCGCAGCGGTCGAGGTACGCGGTGCGTCGGTCGTTGTCATCGACAGCCTGAACGGCTACCTGAACGCCATGCCGGGTGAGCGCTCGCTGGTCAACCAGCTGCACGAGTTGTTCACCTACCTGCGCCAGCGCGGCGTCTGCACGCTGCTCATCAGCGCCCAACAGAACCTCGTGGGAAGCTACATGGGGAGTTACATCGACGCCAGCTACCTGGCCGACGCGGTTCTGTTGCTGCGCTACTACGAGACGGAAGGCGAGCTGCGACAGGCGCTGTCGGTGCTGAAGAAGCGTACCGGCCCTCACGAGCGCAGCATCCGCGAGCTGCGCATGCACCCAGGGCGCATCGAGGTCGGGCCGCCGCTGAGGGACTATCACGGCGTGACGACGGGCGTGCCGCGGCATGAACCCTCGAGAGGCAACTGAGCCGGCCGCATCCCCGGCGCAACGATCGCCCTCGGACAGCCGCATGCTGGCGTTGCTGGCAAGCCAGCGCGATGTCGAGATCACCCGGCGCGTGCTGGGACGCGCGGGCATGCACATCCTGCCCTGCCGCGATCTCGCTGCCCTGTGCGAGGAGCTGGCCGCTGGCGCATCGGCCGTGCTGCTGTTCGAAGAAGCATTGGCCGGTCAGGAGAGCGGCCCCTTGCTCGCCTGGCTCGCTAGGCAGCCGGCGTGGTCGGACTTGCCGATTCTGGTCACGTCGCGCCATGGCGCCGATTCGCCGGTCATCGCGCAAGCAATGCAGCATCTGGGCAACGTGACAGTGCTCGAGCGGCCCATGCGCGTGGCCACCCTCGTGAGTGCCGCGCGCGCGGCACTGCGCGCGCGGGAACGACAGTACCAGGTGCGTGACCAGATGGTCGAGCGTGAACGCGCCGATGCGCGCAAGGACGAGTTCCTTGCCATGCTGGGCCATGAACTGCGCAACCCGCTGGCACCGATCGCCAATTCACTGGCCCTGCTGACGCGCCAGCCCGATCGTCCGCCACCGGCGCAGGTGATTCAGGTCATGAGTCGGCAGGTCGGGCACATGGTGCGGCTGATCGACGACCTGCTCGACCTGTCACGCATCACTCGCGGTGCCATCGACCTGGAGCGCGAGCGGCTGGACATGCGCGAGGTGATACTCCAGGCCGTCGACAACAGCCGACCCGCGATCGAACGTGCGCGACATCGGCTGCATCTCGATCTTCCCGAGGAGGCGTTGCCGCTTTCGGGGGACAGCGTGCGACTGGTCCAGGTGCTCGACAACCTGCTGACCAATGCGGCGAAGTACACGGAGCCGGGCGGCGATATCTGGGTCCGTGCGCGCCGCAAGGACGATATGTGCGAGGTCAGCGTGCGCGACACTGGCGTGGGCCTGACGCAGCCGATGCTGACCGAGGTGTTCGAACTGTTCCGGCAAATGCAGCACACCGCTCCGCGTGCCGCGGGCGGGCTGGGTATCGGGCTCACTTTGGTGCGCCGCCTCGTCGAACTGCACGGCGGCACGACATGGGCGGCCAGCCCCGGCCTCGGCCTCGGCAGCACGTTCCACCTGCGTCTTCCGCTCGTCTGGTTCAACGAGACCGGCAGCGAAAGCCGGCAGCGATCCTCGATACGAGAGTCCATGCCGAGCGGCACGCCGACGCAGCGGGTACTGATCGTCGATGACAACCGCGACGCGGCGGACAGCCTGGCGCAGTTGCTGTTGCTGTGGGACATGACCGTGCGAGTCGAGTACGGCGGGGCCGCTGCACTGGAGGCGCTCGATGCGTTCCAGCCGACGGCCGTGTTGCTCGACCTGGGCTTGCCCGACATCGATGGGTACGCCGTGGCCGCTCGCATCCGTCGGCATCCGGTGCACGGGCAAGTGCGGCTGATCGCGCTCTCCGGCTGGGGCCAGGATGCCGATCGTGCGCGCACGCAGTCGGTCGGGTTCGACCATCACCTCGTCAAGCCGGCTGACGCGAAACTGCTGCTCACGGCGTTGGCGCCGGCCGATGAGCAATCCTCCGATGGCATCGGCATCTCCGGCAACCCTTAGCGACGGCCACTGGCCCGAAGAAACCGGGCAGGTCAGCAGGGCACGCCGCAAGACGGGAGTGCAGGACTGGGGTCGGTCAGCGGAGCCTATCGCGTCGCCACCACAAGAACCCTTTCGCGCGGCTAGGCTTCCGTTGGGTCGAGCGGTCGAAATGATCGAGCGGCCGAGAATCGGCTGACCGTCATGAATTGGAGAGCGAGGATGACGAGCAAGAACACGATCTGTCTCTGGTACGACGGCACCGCCCTGGACGCCGCGCGGTTCTACGCCGAGACC
>JBLMVT010000551.1:0-2812 GCA_050256835.1 Betaproteobacteria bacterium
CACACGCGCGGCCGCGCGGCCTCGACGCCGAGCAGCGCGAGGGTGCGTTCGACGGTGTCGTCGATCACCTCGTCGAGGCTGGCCGGCCGGTGATAGAACGCCGGCAGCGGCGGGAACACGACGCCGCCCATCTCGGTGACGGCCACCATGTTGCGCAGATGGGCGAGGTTGAGCGGCGCCTCGCGCACCAGCAGCACCAGCCGGCGCCGTTCCTTCAGCGTCACGTCGGCCGCACGGGTGAGCAGGTTGTCGCACAGCCCGTGCGCGATCGCCGCCAGCGACCTCATCGAGCACGGCGCGACGACCATCGCCTGCACCGGGAACGAGCCGCTCGCGATTGCCGCGCCGACATCGGCGGGGCTGTAGGCGTGGTCGGCCAGCGCCTCGAGGTCGCTGCGCGCCAGGCCGAGCTCGTGGTGTCCGCTCAGCACGCCGGCCGCGCTGGCGACCAGGTGCGTCTCGATCGCCGCCGCGCGCAGCCGCTGCAGCAGGCGCACGCCGTAGACGGCCCCGGTGGCCCCCGTCAGGCCGACGACCACGCGGGGCGTCGTCATCGGCGCGGGCCGGTCGCGCTCAGCTCCGGAGCAGCGTCTGCAACTCGCCCGCCTCGTACATCTCCATCAGGATGTCCGAGCCGCCAACGAATTCGCCGTTGACGTAGAGCTGCGGGATCGTCGGCCAGTTGGCGTATTCCTTCACCCCCTGGCGGATGCCTTCGTCCTCGAGCACGTTGACGGTCGTCAGGTCGTCGACGTTGCAGGCCTTGAGGATCTGCATCGCCCGGCCCGAGAAGCCGCACATCGGAAACTGAGGCGTGCCCTTCATGAAGAGCACCACGCGGTGTCCCTTCACCAGGTCGTCGATACGCTTTTGGTCGTCGTTCATGGTCTTCACCGGCCAACGGATAAAGCCGAGGTTATACGGCAAAGCCGGCCCCGGGGCCGCTGGCCCGGCGCAAGCCCTTGGCGCGCCGTCAGAAGGCGTAGGACACGCCGAGCTGCAGCACCGGCGCCAGGCGCAGCTCGCGCACCAGGTCGTCGACGCTTTGCGCGCCGTTGAGCAGCCGGCCGAAGCGCACGGCCGATCCGGCATTGAGCGCCATCACGCCGACGTCGGCGGCGAAGCCCCAGCCGCCGCGGCCGGTGATGCCGCTGTAGCCGAGCCCGACGTAGGGGATGCTCGCGCTGTCGCCGCCCGTCGTCTCGCCGCCGGCGACGCCCGGCAGCAGGCTGAAGTTGCGCCGGCCCAGGCCGCCGCCGGGCGCCTGCCCGGCCCACAGTGGGGCGCCGCTGCCGAGCATCAGTCCGCTGGTGGCGCGAAAGCCTCCCGCGCCCGCCGAGCCGAGCGGCAGGCGCGCGAAGTAGTAGTCGCCGAGCAGGCTCAGACCCTGCACTTTCAGTCCGGCGGCCTCGCCGCGGGCGAGGTCGGCGCGCCACAGCGGCGTGACGGTGTTGATCGCCATGCGCGCCTGCCAGCGCGACCAGCCCGGTGCGTCGTCCGGTACCGAAAGCCCGTCGGCCGATTGGGCGCGGACGAGCGGCGCCGCCGCCGCCAAGCAGGCGACCACGATCCAGCTCTTGTTCGTTCGCATGATCACCACTCCCGGCGCAGCCTGCGCGCCTGCGATCACCACTGCCTTTGCGGACCCATGCTACGCCGCCGCGCCGGGCTTGTGCATCCCGCGATGCCGTCGACCGACGCGATGCGGCAGATTCACGCTGCGAGCGTTGCTGCACTGCAGCGCGGCAGGCCGGAAAGATCGAGACGGGTGGCGACCCGGGTGAAGCCGCTGCGCGACAGGCACTCGCGCACGACCTGGCCCTGCTCGTATCCGTGTTCGAGCAGCAGCCAACCGCCGGGGTGCAGATGCGCCGGCGCGGTCGCGACGAGATGCCGCAGGGCGTCGAGGCCCTGCGCGCCCGAGACGAGCGCCGACGCCGGCTCGTACGCCAACGCAACGAGACGATCGTCTCCTTCGGCGATGTAGGGCGGGTTGGCGAGCGCCATGTCGAATCGGCGGCCTGTCAGCGCGGACCACCAGTCGCTGCGCAGCCATTCGACCTCGAGCCCGAGGCGCCAGCCGTTGCCGCGCGCGACTTCCAGTGCCGCCTCGCTGGCGTCGACCGCCGTCAGCACCGCGTCGGGCCGCGCGTGCTTGACGGCCAGCGCGATCGCGCCGCTGCCGGTGCCGAGGTCGACGACCCGTGGGGGCATCGCGCGGGGACGCGAGGCGAGCAGTTCGATCGCCCAGTCGACCAGCAACTCGGTCTCCGGCCGGGGCACGAGCGTGGCCGGAGTCACCGCAAGCGCCAGGCCGTGGAATTCCTTCGCGCCGATCAGATAGGCCAGCGGCTCGCCGGCCGCGCGGCGCGCCGCCAGCGACGCGAAGCGCGCCGCCTGCGCGGCATCGAGCAACGCCTCCTCATGGGCGATCAGCCAGACGCGCGGTCGCCCGAGCACGTGCGCGAGCAGCGCGTGCGCGTCCAGCCGCGCCAGGCCGAGCAGGCGCGCATCGGTCAGCGCGGCGCCGACGCTGCCCGCGTTCATCCTTCACCGCTCTCCAGCGCGGCCAGCTGCCGTGCCACCTGGGCCGCGCGCAGCGCGCCGGTCACCTCGTCGAGGTCGCCGTCGAGCACCGATTGCAGCCTGTAGAGCGTGAGGTTGATGCGGTGGTCGGTGAGGCGGCCCTGCGGGAAGTTGTAGGTGCGGATGCGGTCGCTGCGATCGCCGCTGCCGATCAGGCTCCGGCGCGCGGCGGCCTCGGCCGACTGGCGTTCGCTGCGCTCCTTCTCGCGCAGGCGGGCGGCGAGCA
>JBLMVT010000552.1:0-3175 GCA_050256835.1 Betaproteobacteria bacterium
GTCGACGCCGCACGCCGCCACCTCGTCCACGCGGGCCAGCATGGCATCGAGGTCGCCGGGCGCGGCGTCGCCGATCGTCGCGCTGACGCTGCGCGTGCAGCCGGCCGCGCGCAGCGCGGCGACGATGGCGCACAGCGTCGCCGCCGGCAGGTCGCCGAGCGCGCCGCGGCGCGGCTCCTTGAGGTCGATCAGGTCGACGCCGTCGCAGGCAGCGACGAAGAGCGCCTCGTCGACGCTGCGCACGCTGACCAGCACCCCCATCGCGCTCACCAGCCGGTCGGGCGGTCGCGCTGCGCCGCGACGGCCTGCTGCAGCCAGCCCCAGGCCTCGCGCTCGGCGTCGCCAGCGGTCTTGTCGATGGCGATCTGCAGGTAGGTCATCTCGGACTCGACCTTCTGCAGCGGCAGCATGCCGAGCCGGCTGACCAGCACCGCGCCCTCGACCACCGCCGCCTGGGCGCGGTTGAAGCCGGCAAACGGCGCGTGCGTCGCCTCGTGCACGCGGCCGAGCTGCAGCACCGGCCGCTGCGCGTCGTCGCGCTGCTTCGCGAGCTCGAGCTCGAGGTGGCGCAGCGCGCAGGCCAGGCGCACGCCGGCGATGCGCTCGGCCGGCAGCACCGGCCAGTCGCGCCGGCCGGTGACGCAGCCGGCGAACACGCGCACGTCGGTCACGATGTTGAGCACCGCCAGCCGCGTGGCGAGGATGTTGTCGAGCGTGGTCGACGGCTTGAACGGCATCAGCACCACCGCCGCGCCGCCCTCGGCATAGCGCACGCCCATCGGCGCGACGTGCGGCCGGCCGTCGCGCGCGACGGTGGTGACCACGCATTCGAAGATCAGGTCGTTCATGACCCGCCATTGTCGGGCTTGCGCCGCGTCGGCCCCGGCGCGCACCAGGCTTCGAGGTCGGCGGCGGCGCGCGGCGCGGCGCAGCCCCAGTCGAGCGGCTGGTCCTGCACGTAGCGCTTGCCCAGGCGCCAGGCGATCTCGGCGCGCGCCAGCTCGACGCCCATGTAGAAGGCGTGGGCGGCGTCGCCCTCCAGGCCGAGCCGCGGCCACAGCGCGAACGCGTCCTGCGCGACGCGCAGGCCGTCGCGGTTGTAGACGTGCAGGCCCTCGGGCGAGATCTGCACGCGGAAGTTGGGGTCGCGCACCTGCGCCGCGATCGCCGCGATCTCGTCGGGCGTGTCGGGAAACGGGTGCTTGTCGTGCACGGTGAGCAGCGCGTCGGCCAGGCCCTTGGGCAGCATCGAGTGGCTGGCCGCGGCATGCATGATGCGCCGCGCCCAGTCGGCCTCGCGCACGGCGCGGCGCGCGTGGCCGCTGACCTGCGTCGTCAGCACGGCGGCGGCGCCCAGCTCGGCAGCGATGCCCAGCAGCACGGCGTTGATGCCGCTGGTGTCGGCATCGGTCAGCTCGGTGAGATTGCCGATGCCGATCATGATCGGCGCGTCGGGGAAGCGCTCGCGCAGCCGCCGGTAGCGCACGATCGAGGCGACCAGTCCGAACGGGATCGGGTCGAGGATCGAGTCGGCGAGGAAGGCGCGGCCCTTGTTCGCCAGCGTCTCGACCGACGCCCACAGCGAAGCCTCGTCGCTCGGCTCGCGCGGGATCAGCACCGGCGTCGCGGCGACCTCGTCGGCCAGCCACAGCGTGTCGGGCGTGAGGCTGAGCAGGTAGTCGGCACCGGCACGGCTACCGCGACGCAGCTCGTCGACGTCGAGCGAATCGACGCTCACCGCGAGGCCCTCGCCGCGCAGCGCGCGCACCGCGTCCTCGAGATGCGGGAACGGCGTCGCCGGCAGGCCGCCGAGGTCGATCACGTCGGCGCCGTCGGCGGCGTGCGCGCGCGCCAGCTCGACGATCGCGGGCACCGACAGCCGCGGCGCGTCGACGATCTCGGCGAAGATCCGCACCGCGTAGGCCGACAGGTCGATCGCCTTCGCGGCGCGGTCGAAATGCCGCGGCAGGTCCTTCAGCTCCTCGGGACCGCGCACCACCGGGATGCCGTAGTGCGCCGACAGCGCGTCGAGGTCGCCGCGGCAGCGCCCCGGCACCATCACGCGGTCGGCGGCGCGCGGTGCCTGGCCCTCGCGCGCGGCGCCTTGGACCGGGGCGGCGACGCGGCGGCGGATCATGTCGGCGGTCATGAGCCCCGCGACCTGCAGGCCGATCTCGCGCACCTCCCAGGTGAAGGGCGGCGATTCGATGCCGGAGAGCACGCGCTCGAGGCTCGCCTGCGCCAGGCGGCCGGTGAGAAAGACGATGTGTTCCATCGGGCCGGACGATTGTCGCGGTGAACGGCTTGCGGCGCAGCGGGTGAAACACCGCTGGCGGCCGCGGCGGCCGGGTGGCGCGCAACTTGCTGCCCGGTACGCGATCACGCCCCTTGCTTCAGAATCTCGCAAAGACCGCCGAGGAGCCCGCCTTGATCGCACCCCGCCCGCTCGCGCCCGCCGCGCAGCCGCAAGCCGATGCCGACGCGCTCGACATCATCTTCATCGAAGGCTTCACCGGCGAGACGGTGATCGGCATCCACGACAGCGAGCTGCACCGGCCGCAGCCGCTGGTGATCGACGTGCACGCCGGCGTGCGGCGCGCGCTGGCGTGCAGCACCGACCGCATCGGCGACACGATCGACTACGGCGTGGTGCGCGAGCGGCTGCACGAGCTGCTGCGCGAGCACCGGCTGCAGCTGCTCGAGGCCTTCGCCCAGGCGATCGCCGAACTGCTGATCGACGACTTCGGCGCGGCGTGGGTGCGCGTGAAGGTCGCCAAGCCGAGGAAGTTCGACGATGTCGCGGCGGTCGGCGTCGTCATCGAACGCCGGGCCGAGGAACACCACGCGACGCGCCAGGCGCGCAGCGCGGCAGTGATCCAGCTGATCGGCTCGGGGCTGGCGCCGCAGCGGCGCTGACGCGCCCGCCGCAAGAGGAAGGAAAAGGCCGGCGACTGCCGGCCTTTTTTGCTGCGCGAAGCCTGCTATTTCGCCTGGAACGGGTGGGCGACGCTGCCCTTCTTGGCGACCACTTCGGCGGCCGTCGGCGAGCCGGCCACGGCGCGCTTGATCGACTCCTTGACCGCCTGGTAGTTGTAGTCCTGGATCTTCTTGTCGTCCTCGGCCATCCAGTGGATGAACACGCCGACGCAGACGAACAGGTTGTCGGCCTCGTCCT
>JBLMVT010000553.1:0-3492 GCA_050256835.1 Betaproteobacteria bacterium
CAACTGCCCGGCGACACGGTCGCGGACGCCTCCGGCGGCTCGCTCGGCGTCTACCTCCTCGATGGCGCGCGCTACGTCGTGCAGCGCACGCATCAGGTGGCCAAGATCTTCGGGAGTGTGACGGGATCGGTCGACTACCGAACGACGCTGAACGTCAGCCTGGGCAGCATCGCGGGCCCGCACGACGGCAGCTCGATCACCGAATGCGCGCTCGCGGAGATGGGAGACGACCCTCGCGTGCGCATCGTGCTGGCCGCGGGCAACACCGCGGGCAACCGTATCCACGCCGTGCGCCGCGTCGCCATGGGCATGCCATGGCGCCTGGACATGCTGCTGCCGGCCGACAACCCGCGCGAGTCGTACGTGGAGATCTGGCTGCCGGCGGAATCGGCACTCCCCGACGATTTCAGCGTCGAGGTGACGGCACCCGACGGTACGTGCTCCGGGCCCGTGAACGTCGGACAGGTCGCGATGCTCGGCTCGGCCGGCAATGCGCTCGCCTGCCTCGTTTTCGCTCGCGCAGTGGCGCAGGGCACGCGCGGCACGATGGTGCTCCTGGCCGTGCGCGCGACGGGGCAGGCGGACGCTGAGTCGGCCCCGTACGGATGCTGGTCGATCGACGTCTCGACAACGCTCGGCCGTCCGGTGCCCGTGCACGCCTGGGTCGAGCGCAACGACCTTATCGTCGGTCGCCGCAGGCCGCAGCAGACGCGCTTCGTCGACGACGGCAGCGGCTGCATCGACGACGATTGCACGCTCAGCAGCGTCGCGAACGGCGCGAACGTCACCGTCGTAGGAGCGTACCGGCGCCGCGAAAGGGCGGAGTCGGACTATTGCGCGCACGGCCCGGTGCTCCACCAAACGTGTCTCGACCGGCCTGAGTACTACGCCCCGGGCGACGAGAGCGCCTCGCTGCGCGGGCTGGCGCTGCCCGGCTTCTTCAGCGGCACGTGGCGTCGCGTGTCCGGGACGAGCGTCGCGGCTCCCTTCGTGACCCGCTGGATCGCGATGGGTCGGCCCACGATCCAGGAGTGCACGGTGACGACCCGGGAGGGTCGCGTTGTCGCGGGCATCCGCCCCGAGGACGACGACCAAGGTTACTGACGCTCGGCGGAGCCGCGCGCGGGCCCCGGGGAGCGCGCGGGCCTCGATACACTTCGCGCTCCCTTTGCAGGCCGTCCTCGCGCAGTACCCATGGATCTGTTCACGTCGCCCACCGCGCCACCCCCCGACGACGCCATCACCCTGGCCCACTACGCCGAGCGCGCCTACCTCGAGTACGCGCTGTCGGTGGTGAAGGGCCGCGCGCTGCCCGACGTGTGCGACGGCCAGAAGCCGGTGCAGCGGCGCATCCTCTACGCGATGGCGCGCATGGGGCTGGCGTTCACGACGCCGGGCGGGCCGAAGGCGGTGAAGAGCGCGCGCGTCGTCGGCGACGTGCTCGGGCGCTTCCACCCGCACGGCGACCAGGCGGCCTACGACGCGCTGGTGCGCATGGCGCAGGGCTTCTCGCAGCGCTACCCGCTGGTCGACGGGCAGGGCAACTTCGGCTCGCGCGACGGAGACGGCGCGGCGGCGATGCGCTACACGGAGGCGCGGCTCAGCCCCATCGCAAGGCTGCTGCTCGACGAGATCGACGAGGGCACGGTCGACTTCGTGCCCAACTACGACGGCTCGACCGAGGAGCCCAAGCTCCTGCCGGCGAGGCTGCCGTTCGTGCTGCTCAACGGCGCCAGCGGCATCGCCGTGGGCCTGGCGACCGAGGTGCCGAGCCACAACCTGCGCGAGGTCGCGGCCGCGGCCGTCGCGCTGCTGAAGGACGAGAAGCTTGCCGACGACGAACTGCACGCGCTGCTGCCGGCGCCCGACTACCCGGGCGGCGGGCAGATCATCAGCAGCACGGCGGACATCCGTGCGGCCTACGCGAGCGGGCGCGGCTCGCTCAAGGTGCGCGCGCGCTGGAAGATCGAGGACCTGGCGCGCGGCCAGTGGCAGCTCGTGGTCACCGAGCTGCCGCCGGGCACGAGTTCGCAGAAGGTGCTCGAAGAGATCGAGGAGCTGACGAACCCGAAGGTTCGCGCGGGCAAGAAGTCGCTGCTGGCCGAGCAGCTGCAGCTCAAGGCCACCGTGCTCGCCGTGCTCGACGCGGTGCGCGACGAGTCGGGCAAGGAAGCGGCGGTGCGGCTGGTGTTCGAGCCCAAGTCGCGCACGGTGGAGCAGGGCGAGCTGATCGGCACGCTGCTCGCGCACACCAGCCTGGAGACGTCGGCGCCGGTCAACCTGACGATGGTCGGCAGCGACGGCCGGCCGACGCAGAAGGGGCTGCGCCAGGTGCTGGTCGAGTGGATCGGCTTTCGCCTGGCGACGGTGAAGCGGCGCAGCGAGCACCGGCTCGCGAGGGTGCTCGACCGCATCCACATCCTCGAGGGCCGGCAGCTCGTGCTGCTGAACATCGACGAGGTGATCCGCATCATCCGCGCCAGCGACGAGCCGAAGGCGGCGCTGATCGGGCGCTTCGCGTTGAGCGACCGGCAGGCCGAAGACATCCTCGAGATCCGGCTGCGCCAGCTCGCTCGGCTGGAGGCGATCCGCATCGAGCAGGAGCTTTCGCAACTGCGCGACGAGCGCAGGAAGCTCGAGGACATCCTCGCGAGCCCGGCGACGCTCAGGCGCACGGTCATCCGCGAGATCGAGGCCGACGCGAAGCAGCACGGCGACGCGCGCCGCACGCTGGTGCAGGAAGACCGGCGCGCCTCGGCCGAGGTGCGCGTCGTCGATGAGCCGGTGACCGTGGTGGTCAGCCTGAAGGGCTGGGTGCGCGCGCTCAAGGGTCACGAGGTCGAGCCCGCCTCGCTCGCCTTCAAGGCCGGCGACGCGCTGTACGGCACCTTCGGCTGCCGCAGCGTCGATGCGCTGGCGGTGATCGGCAGCAACGGGCGCGTGTACTCGGTGCCGGTGGCGGCGCTGCCCGGCGGGCGCGGCGACGGCCAGCCGATCACCACGCTGATCGAGCTGGAGTCGGGCACGCAGCCGGCGCACTACGTCGCCGGCGCGGCCGCGCAGGAACTGGTGCTCGCGGGCACGGGCGGCTTCGGGCTGGTCGCGCGGATCGGCGACCTGCACTCGCGCCAGCGCGGCGGCAAGACCTTCCTCACGCTCGAGGCGGACGAGAAGCCGCTGCCGCCCAGCCTCGTGCCGGCGGGGCTGCTCGAAGGCTCGGGGCAGCTCGCCTGCCTGTCGCTCGAAGGCCGGCTGCTGGTGTTTGCGCTCGACGAGCTGAAGCTGCAGCCCAAGGGCGGCCGCGGCCTGACCTTGATCGACCTCGACGCGAAGGACGCGCTGGTCAGCGTCGCCGCGTTCGACCAGGCGCTGCGCCTGCAGGGCACGGCGCTGCGCGGCGGCAAGCCGCGCGAGGAGGTGCTGCGCGCGGCGGCACTCGCCGCACACCTCGGCAAGCGCGCGCGCAAGGGCAGGGCGGTCGGCGGGCTGAAG